>JAAYYM010000235.1 GCA_012515365.1 Clostridia bacterium | reverse complement strand
TTCTCTTATAAGATCAGATGCGTACGCTAACAGCGTGTCATCATCATGAAATTCCTTGTAAGGATATTCAGATCCATTCAAAGTGAGACGTTTTCTTTCCGTATCAACATGGACATGTACTTCCAGACTTATTCGTGAAACAGCAGCACCGACCGCATTTGCTGATGCAGCATGTTCTGGAACGATTCCAATTGCATGTGCGCGTTCAGCGATCTCTGAAAGAAGGTAATGAGCCAAATATCCCGTTCCAATAAGGATTTTTGGATGATATTCTCTAATTGCTGCAGTAACCTGATCAAGATAAAACTGTACAATGTCCTGAGCACATGATGATGTGATTACTTCCGACCGACCTACATCCCCTATTCGAGCCCCCGTCACGTTCAAAGCATCAGTAAGTGTTGGTTCACCTCCACCAAATGAACGTGATGAACCTGCCCTGAATGAACAAAGGCCTTCCCGGATACAGGAATCTCCACCATATGGAACACTAGTCGCATGAACAGCCTGAATCAAAGTTTTCGATCCATTCAGAATTACTGTTTCCTGAACAGGTTTTCCATTTTTTATCGGAACCAACTCTGTTGTCGTCCCTCCAATATCCACAACAAGACAATCGTCATTTCTACTGAGAAAATAAGCTCCATTCGCAACAGTTGCCGGACTGGACCTATACAAAAGCATGGGATTACCCAAAGCACGCTGAGCACTGATCAGACCACCCGTTGACGTAACAAAATAAAAATTGGGACATGCAGACTGGATCTGACTTATTAATTTCGATACTTTTCCTTTGATTTGTGCATTGAACCGAGTTGTATGAATACGAGCTGGAAAATGTAATGCCCCTAAAGGTGAACTGAGTGCAATTTGCTCTTCAGAAACATATTCAGATACAATATCAAACACTTCCTGTTCAAGAATGTCATTTCTGACTGAAAATTTTCCAGCGATAGCAACACCTCTTGCATGAGAGCCTTTCATAAGGGTGTGGATTTCTCCAGGATCTATAGGTTCAACAACATCACCCCGGTGAGATACTGCTCCCTTAACTGCACCCGGATATATAAGACCTGGACCAGGAATTGTTATTGTTTTTATATCCGCGGGAGGACCTGTAATGATATCATTCAACGGTTGTGATGTGCTTATTGCAAGGCGCCCGGAAGAAGAGATCTTTCCAAGGGCAGAATTCAGGCCCTCACTATTAGGAACCTTAAATGTTTTAATTTCTGAATCTATAATCGCAATATCAGTATTCGTCCCTCCAATATCTATCCCGGTAAACATATGACTCACGGGGTTTTTAGATTTTTAACATATATCAGATGATGCATATACTACTGGGATAATTTAGCATACATCAGGTTTTTTAACTATGAACGTGGGGTGTCAGAAGGGCGAATCATTACTCAAAAAAGGGGTTGCTGCAGTTTTTTTTACTCCGAAAAACCGATATGTTACAAAAATTTATATTACAAATTATCGCCTGATTATTAAAAATCAGAAAAATCAGCTTATAAAATTATCATATGACCTCATACACGAGATATATGTTGAAAATAATAAGTATCTCTGTATTCGATGTAACACCCCACTTCGGTTTTTTGATGGAAAAGATGAATATGTCAGAATTTTTCTTCACGGACTAAAAAGAAAGGAAGGTGGGGGACTCATCCTTTTAGATGATCCAAAATGGCCAAATTATTGGAAAAAAATACTGTCCGTTCAAATATCTAAATATCAATCACAAATTGCGCTAAAAAAGCATGCTATGCAAAATGAAGAGGATGATCTCCTCCTCATCGAAGGAGTAGTCAGATCAAAAGAAGGTCTTGACGAATTCGAGATAGTAAAAACCAGAGAAAAAATGGATATTTGGTTTGATGACTATTTTTATGAAGCATGCATGCTTTATGCAACCAACAACCGACTTATAATAAAAATAAAATCTAGGGACTTTATTATCATCCCATATTCTGTAATTTATACTGCGCAATCTGAAGATGACGATAAAATTTCTATTAACTTTTCATTTCCCCAGTGTGTCGAAGGTTTTGAGAATGATATTTCAAAAATGCAAATTAAACGCATTTCAAAACCGAGTGATGAATATCCTGAACAGATACAGGAACGATGGCACGATGAATGGAATGAATTTTTCAAAAAAGTTACATCTCAATTTCGTGAACATAAAGGCGCCATTAGTGAAGATGAGATGTTTGAGATGCTTATTGAAATGAAACACAGCCCAACAAAATACAATCTTTCATCTTATGCAAAACAAGGATGGGATAGAGCTT
>JAAYYM010000234.1 GCA_012515365.1 Clostridia bacterium | reverse complement strand
CGTCACTTGCTGCACCTGAGCATCCAACCAATGATGCAGTCATCGCAAGTGTCAACATTAATGCTATTACTTTTTTCATGTTTTTCCTCCTTTAAAGAAAATGAATAGTGTCCTCTCTGTCTGAATGTAACTTGATTATAGAATTTGTAAATTGGGAAGTATATACACTATATTTACTTAAACTAGCATTATTTTTACTCAAATGCATAGAAAGTCTCCACCAAACAACATTTCATTGTGCAATATGCACTAATAAAAATACCATAATATTACATCTCGCACTTTTTGATATCTTTTTTACACAATGTAAACTCACTAAACTATATATTGCGAAATTCTTAACAAACGACTATAATTTTAAGTGAAGACTGTGTTCTGAGAATACGGAGGATTATAATGTTTAACAATGGCCGCAAGAATATTGGTATCTTTATAAATAAAATAGATGACTATTTTCAAAAGACTGCCTACTATTCTTTAATGGATAAGGCAAATGAGTGCAACTGCAATCTGATTATTTTTAACTCTTATTCAAACAGAATGAGCGTCAATTATTTTGATATGCTGGAGGAACGAATCCTTGATTTTGCTCCTTATGAAGAGTTAGATGGTATCATTGTTGTACCGGATTCTTATTCCATCGCCAGTACACATGAATATCTGATCAAAATGTTAAAAACCAGATGTCATGCACCGATCGTGTCTCTACGCTCCAAACGCGATGATTTTTACAATGTTCTCACAGATGAAAATAATGCGATCAGAGGTATAATCCGTCATTTTATCGAATATCATAAATTTACCCGCATCTGCTTTATGAGTGGATATCAAGAACACTACGATGCGCAGATGCGTCTAAAATGCTTTGTTGAAGAAATGGAAGCTGCCGGTCTGCCACTTACTACGAATTCTGTTTATTATGGTGATTTCTGGTATACCTATGGAAAGGAAGCTGCTGATTTCTTCTTTTCTAATCCGGAAAGTGTTCCACAGGCAATCATCTGCGCCAATGATTATATGGCTATTTCTTTAAGCAATGCACTGAGAGAGAAAAATATCCGCATTCCGGAAGATGTTTGTATCAGTGGATATGACAATGCTGTCGTTTCCAGAGAATATGATCCCCCCATCACAACTGTCTCCATTGATTTTGCTTCCATGGCACGTCGAGCCATGGATGTATTACTAAATCTGATGGCTGGTAAATCTCAAGAAAAGTTTACCTACATAGAACCGATTTATTCATTTAGAAAAAGCTGTGGCTGTCTCGATTCTTGCATGAAAGAACAACTATCAATGGATACACGTAGAATTGAACAATCTGCTAAACTAATTGAAAAACAGATTTATTATACTTATTTTTCTGTTGATGTGGAGGGTAGTTCATCAATTGAACAGATGCACAACATCCTTGCAAAAGATATAGGTGGTATTTCCAAATACAATGATTTTTATCTCTGTCTCTTTGGGCAAGAAGATTATGAAAACTTTATTGATTTTACAGATCAATGTACAGAAAACAGTACACTCCGAATCGGATTTAAAAATAAGCAAGATCTTGGCAATCTGAATATTACATTTCCAAGTAAAGAGATTCTGCCGGATATTGCAACACAGGATAAACCTATGATTATGTATGTAACACTTCTTCATAATCAGGAAAAATGCTTTGGCTATACGGTTGCTTCTTTTGAAAAAGGGGAAAGCTATGATATCTTTTTTCAGAGTTGGAACGTTACACTTAGCATTGTAATCAATGAAATATATACCAAAATTCGTGTCAATAACCTGATTCGCCGGATTGAGGAGCAAAGTATCATGGATTCTCTTACCGGACTCCATAATCGTAGAGGTTTTGAACAAATGGTTGAAAATAACTGGGCTGAGCAGGTACATATTAACAGCAGTACCGTCTTTATCTGCATTGACCTTGACCGACTAAAATACATCAATGATACATATGGACATGCAGAAGGTGATTTTTCAATCTGTGCCATTGCAGAGTCTATCAAATATGCAACTGCACAGACAAAGGGTATCTCAGGCCGAGTAGGCGGCGATGAATTTTCTGTTATTTTATTTGATTCAGATATAGGAAAAGGAAAATTATTTGAAGCACTTTTCTTTGAAAAACTTGCACTCATCAATCAAACCGCACAAAAAAGCTATCTCATGGATGCATCGATCGGCTTTTATGCAACAATCCTTGATGAGAATTGTTCATATGAAGAGTGTATGAAGCACAGTGATCAAAATCTTTATAAAAATAAAAGAAAAAAGAAAAGACGACAGAGTTCCTAATTCCGGTTGGGAACTCTTTTTATGAAAAAATGAACCAATCGCACAGCTCGTGACTCTTACTATTAGGTGCACCTAAAAAGAAGAAAGGAGGATTTATCTTGAATCAGGAATTGTTAGTGGAACAAATGAAACAAGGCAATCGTGATGCCTTCGATCAGATTTACGCTGATTATCATCAAAAAATTTTACGAATGGCTTATCTGATTATCGGAAATCAGGCAGACAGCGAGGATATTACGCAAGAAGTCTTTATCAAATGTTACACGAATTGCAGACAGCTAAAGGAAAATGCTAAGTTTTCTCCCTGGCTATACCAGATTCTTACCCATACTGCCTGGCGCTATGCAAAACGGAAATCTAAGGAAATACCTGACGATGAATTAGTGAAAAGCAGTGAACACACAGATGGGATAAATTCTCTGGACCTCATTATGGAGTCAGAGCAGGCTGCCCGCATATGTGCTGCCATAAGACAACTGAATATCAAGTATAGGCTTGTGATCATTTACTACTATTATAATCAGTTTTCGATTAAAGAGATTTCTGTATTATGTAATTGTCTCGAAGGAACTGTGAAATCAAGATTACATAAAGCCAGACAATTATTGAAATCATCACTCATAGATATTGATTTGGAGGAAGATCATTATGAAAAAGAATCTGAAACACAATTTCATAACACAGGCTTTGTCTCAGGAATCTGAAAAGATAACTGCTTCTGATGACCTTAAACATAGAATTGATGCAACACTTGATGAGGAGTTATCAGGTCAAAGAAAAAGAACAATTAAACAATTGGAGGGTTTTAATATGAATCATCATAAAATATTGAAAGTTGCGGCTGTAATTGCTGCAATCTGCATTTTAGTACCAACAGGTGTATATGCCACCGGCCAGATCACCGGATATATGTCATCAATGCGTCTGGACGAAGAATTTGAATCCTATACACAGCTTGCCAAAGCACAAGAAAAATTAGGATTCTCATTCGACAGCATAGAAAATTTCTCGAATGGATACCTATTTTCGCAAATGGGAATTACCTATACAGACAAAATGGATGATAGTGGATCGCGTGTTTCTACTTTTCCTGAGTGGTTTTGTTACTATGAACGCGAAGGAAGTCCAAAAGCTTATATCAGTGTCCATGAAACACAACCGGAATATGTTGAAAGACCTGCAAAAGATGAACAAATCATCAATGGTATCCATGTCCGCTATTACCGTGATCACTATAAAATGGTACCTGTAGATTATGAGCTGACAGATGAGGATGAAGCTAACATGCTCTCAGAAGACTATTTCATCTCTGTGGGAACTCAAGAGATAGAGGAAAAAGAGATTTCCTTTATTGAATGGGAAAAAGATAATTTAAATTACTTAATCATGATCAATGATACTGATATGTCTACAGATGAATTATTTGAAATGGCTTCAGAAATTATCAAATAGAATAAAACCAAGAGACAAAATGAAGGAACGGATTTCACTCCGTTCCTTTTGGTTTTAATAATATCTTCTGACACTCATAATCGTTCTATAGGATGCATTTGTTATTTTGATACCTGTCCGTTGCGTGCTTGCATGTACGATCTGCCCACCTCCAATATATAAGCCGACATGTCCTGCATAGCATATAATGTCTCCGGGCTGAGCCTCTGAATATGCAACTCCAGTGCCACCCACCGACTGTGCTGATGAATTACGTGGAATGCTGATTTCAAAATTACGGAACACTGCCTGGGTAAATCCTGAACAGTCAGCACCATTGGTAAGACTTGTTCCACCTGCAACATATGGATTTCCAATAAACTGACAGGCAAAATTTGCGATTTCTTTTCCTTTCGCACTTCCTGCTGAATTATTAATGGTATCGCCTGTTGAAGTCTGGCTCTTTTCACTGGAAGATGGCCTTTGACTCGAAGATGCATTGCCATTCTCAGAACGCGCCTTTTTTTCAGCTTCTGCTTTCTTCTTTGCTTCTTCCGCCCTTTTTCTTGCTTCCTCAGCTTCTAATTTCTTGATTTGTTCAGACTGTGCTTTTATTTTACTTGCATAGGCGTTTGCCTCTGCCTTAGCTTCTGCGAGCTGCACATTAAAATTCTCCACAGTTTTACGTTTTTCATCAAGCATCGTCTGCAAAGATTCCTGTTCTGCCTCCAGATCAGCCTCCAGCTCTACCATTTCTGATCTCTCATTTTCAAGCTCTGTTTTCATCTGAAGTACTTTTTCCTTTGCTTCCTGATATGAAGTTAAAAGTATACGGTCATATTCATAAAGCTTGTCCACATAATCAGCTTTATTGATCAAATCTGACATACTCTTTGATTGCAGAAATAATTCCAGGTAGGTCGGATCACCCTTCTCATACATATAACGGATGCGGATCTTCATTGCCTCGTATTGGCGTTGTTCCTCCGCCACAGCTTCCTGATACCGTACTTCTGCTTCCTGTATTTCCTGCTCTTTATTCGTTATATCATGCTTCAGGATATCAACTGTAGAAATCAGTTCGACCAGCTGTTGATCCAGCTCTGTCACTTCTTCAGCCACTGCACTCTTGTTGTTTTCGATATCCTCAATATTATTCTGAATTTGATTCAGCTTGCTTTCATTTGTTTTCTTCTGATTTTTGACATCCGAAATCGTATCTGCGTACACAGAAAACACATTCGTTATGCAAAGAAAAACGACTGAAATCAAGCATACGATTCTTTTTTTCATTTATACTCACCTGGCCCCTTTGAGTTTGAATTATGTAAACTCAATAACATTATACACAACATTCTTTTTCTCTTCAAGATGTTTCTGTCTGTTTCCATAAATTTCACATTTAGATTTATTTCAAAATTATCAAACAATGAACCAAACAAAAACATAGAACTCTCATCTCTGAGAATTCTATGCTTACATACGTTACTATAATTCACAATTATTCACTGTTCTTGGAAACGGAATGACATCTCTGATATTTGACATACCTGTCAGATACATCACACATCTCTCAAATCCTAGCCCAAAGCCTGCATGACGAGTTGAACCATATTTACGAAGATCCAGATAAAATTCGTAATCCTCTTCCTTGAGAGAAAGTTCCTTCATTCTAGCAACCAGCTTGTCATAATCGTCTTCTCTCTGGCTGCCTCCAATGATCTCTCCAATACCTGGAACCAGACAATCCATAGCTGCCACAGTCTTTCCATCATCATTAAGTTTCATATAGAATGCTTTGATTTCCTTCGGATAATCGGTTACAAATACCGGACGCTTAAATTCCTGTTCCGTCAGGTATCTCTCATGCTCTGTCTGTAAATCGCAGCCCCATGAAACCTTATATTCAAACTTATCATTATTCTTTTCAAGAATCTTAATTGCATCTGTGTATGTCACATGTGCAAAATCTGATGAAACAACATGCTCCAAACGCTCAATCAGTCCTTTATCCACAAACTGATTAAAGAATTGCATCTCTTCCGGTGCCTGCCCCATAACATAGCGGATGATATATTTGATCATGCTTTCAGCAAGCACCATATCATCTTTAAGATCTGCAAATGCCATTTCCGGCTCGATCATCCAAAACTCTGCCGCATGACGCGTCGTATTAGAATTCTCTGCACGGAATGTAGGTCCGAATGTATAAATATTCTTAAATGCCATAGCATAAGTCTCACCATTCAACTGACCGCTTACTGTAAGATTTGTTTCTTTATTGAAGAAATCCTTCTCATAATCAACAGTTCCATCCGGATTTTTAGGTAGATTCTCCAAATCAAGAGTCGTTACACGGAACATTTCTCCGGCACCCTCACAGTCACTGCCCGTGATCAACGGTGTGTGAACATATACAAAGTCGCGCTCCATAAAAAACTTATGAATGGCAAATGCAATCAATGAACGAACACGAAATACTGCCTGAAATGTATTTGTTCTAGCTCTTAAATGAGAAATCGTACGTAAATACTCAAACGAATGTCTCTTCTTCTGAAGAGGATACTCTGGAGCTGATAATCCTTCGATTTCTATTTCTGTCGCCTGGATTTCAAATGGCTGTTTCGCCTCTGGTGTCGCAACTAAAGTACCTGTTACAATAAGTGCTGCTCCGACATTCATTTTTGAAATCTCAGCAAAGTTACTCATATTGTCATGGTAAACAACCTGTAATGGCTCGAAAAATGTACCATCATTAATCACGATAAATCCAAATGTCTTAGAATCCCTTAAACTTCTGATCCATCCGCCGACCCTGATCTCTTTTCCAATCCACTGCTCTCTGTTTCTGAATAAATCCCTTATTGATACTAAATCCATGATATCCCGCCTATCTACTCATCTTTAATTACAGCATTCTCTTGCAAGAATTTCTGTACCTTTGATTTTAATACATATTCTTCAAATTCTTCCATATCATTTGTTTCTTTAAATTTCTCTTCACTTTCATAACCATAAAGCTTTGTGTATTCCGTGATAGCGTCTGCAATTTCTTCCGCTGTCAGATCAAGTTTCTCAGCTTTTACGATTGCTGCAAGTACCAGTGACTGTTTTGCTGCATCTATTGCATAGGTATTTGTCATTTCTTTAAATTGATCCTCTGTCATACCCATAAAATTTGTGATATAGTCGCTGACTTCCATTCCATACGCATCTGCATACAGCTTAACATTCGTATTCATCAGCTCTACTTTCTGTTTAATCAGATCATCTGGTAATTCCTCACTGACTGTTGCATTATCATATGCCATCTGCCAAATCTTATCTGCCATTTCTCGCTCTGCTGTATCTTCTTTTGAACTAAGCAGTTTCGTTTCGACTTCCTTTTTGTATTCTGCAACTGTCTTAGATTCTGTTGAAACTGTCTTTACAAAAGCATCATCAAGGGTTGGCACTTTCTTTTCCTTGATTGAATTAATTTTTACAGTAAATACAACAGGCTGCCCACTTAAATCCGGATTATTTGTATAATTATCTGGGAATTTTAAATCAAGTGTTGCTGTTTCACCAACCTTTTTCCCGATCAGACCATCCTCGAATCCATCGATGAAAGAATGTGAACCTATCGTCAGATCAAATCCCTGAGCAGTTCCTCCATCAAATGCAACACCATCTTTCTTTCCTTCATAATCAATGTTAACGATATCTCCGTCCTTAACATCTGTTCTATCTGTTACTTCTTCTGTTGTTGAGCTTTGTTCAATTGTAGACT
>JAAYYM010000030.1 GCA_012515365.1 Clostridia bacterium | reverse complement strand
TCGCCCAACCGGCGTCCGCTCACCTGTGTCTTCGACGAGGCGGGCACCTACACCATCAACGGGGAATACCGGAAAGGCAGGGACACGGTCTCGGCCAGCGCCACCATCGAAGTGATCGGCGGCAGCTTTGAAGGCGACAACCCCGCATGCCTGCTCGGCCAGACGCGCACCTGGACCTTCGAAGGCATGCCCTCGAACGTGGTCTACGAGGTGGATGAAAGCGTGGAAATGTCGGTTCTGGGAATTTCTCCCAATGTCACGAATCAATCGTCAATCGTCACGACGCTTTCCCTGAAAGCCTCGGACGACAACCGCGAACACAGGATCGTGGCGCGTGTCTCCGAGGGCGGCCCCATCCTCGCCGCGAAGCGGTTGGACGCCTGCTGGATTCAAAACTCCGCCGACGGATATTTCTGGATCGTGGATCAATTCGAAGACAGCGAGCTGTGGGAAGTTGAATCCATCCAGCGAAATCTGCCCGATACGGTTGATCTTCAGATCAAGGTCTATGTCGGAGGAGGGGTTATGTTCGATGACTATACGCTCGAGCGCTGGATTACCAACGCCGACTACGATGAGACAGGAGTCTACAATTTCCGCCTTTTCCATCCGAATGACGCGCAAACCTCGGCTTGTCACACCTTTGCAGCTTATCAAGATGGGACAATGATAGGGGAAGCATCTACATTAAAGCAATGAGATTAAAGGAAAGATATAATGAAATTAACAAACAAGAAAATTATAATATGTATGGTTTTGTGTCAAGCGATAATCTTTGGCTTTGCTTCATTGGGGTTTGCTCAACTTCCTGATAATAATCCCGCTGAATCCCCACCCACCCAAGCTTATACCCCAATTATGTTTATTTCTGGACCTCAGTATGTTTTGGCAAGTTCTACTATTCAAAGGAGGTATATTACCGATTTATCCCCAGGTGCTAGTGGTAATTACACGTGGTGTGTCTACAAAAAACCAAATCGCGGCGGATCTTACACGTGGTTAAATCATTATTACGACACTGTTTTTTATACCCCAGGAGAATACGCAGTTGAATGCTCCTTTACAGGTACTATCGCTAACGTCTATTATTCGAGTTCTGCTACTACAACCGTAACAGTAGTTTCGCTTTCGGTAACATGGGAAAAGTATGCTGACAATGCCAATCTATGGGATCTTACGGAAAATGGTTTTGGTTATGGAGTTTTCCCCGGGAAGACATCATACACTGACACAGAGACGTACCGGAACTGTGTTAAAGCTGTGGCGCATACTACATCAGCGGCATCAGGACAAACGATATATTTTCGTTTTTTTGATGTGGACGATCGATCTTCATCAACTGTGATTGATGAAAATGGATCGGCTGGCGATGACAACTTTGGAAGCGACATCTGTAATATGACATACGCAACAACGGATAACGACGGAAATGCTGAGGTAACCTTTTCCGTAGGCATGCAACCTGGTGACAACTATAAAGTATATGCTTCATTTAATTCGTCTTCACTACAAGAGCTGACACAAGCACAAGTTGATGCAAATCAAATACCTCCTGATATTGCGGAGTCGGAAGTATTAACTACATTTCGGAAGCTTTGGGTAGAAATTGACTCAATGGCTTCGGTATCAATTACGGGAGCTGAAAAAAACTTTCAGGAAGGCACGGTCACATCAATAAGTCAAAACACACCAAGTCAAGGAAAGACAACTGTAAATCTTGATATTAAACTAGAAGATGAAGCAGATCGCTACGAGAGTGGATTTATGTTAATTGATGGTCAATATTATGAAATTGAGTCAAATTCTAATAACCTAATAAGAGATAGTGTAGTGGTAGATGTGCTTGTTCCGAGCAGTGCAGTGAATAAATCATTTCAGATATACGATGATGACTATACTTATCTTAATGGGAATATTTCCCTACAAATTACATTGCCGTTTTCTGCTGATCCTAATCTCATTTCTAAAATTAGATCTCCTTTTCTTGATGCATACATATATCCAATCAGTGTACCATCAGCTTACATTCAGAATAATGTTGGTTTTGATCGAAATTCAGACATCATCTCCAGCAGTAAGGATTTGGTCAGCTCGGATGATTTTTGGACGGCTTATCTTCTAATGTCATGGCAGCCAGATATAGATAGAGATTGGGATCCTATACCTGAAGATTCTGACGGAGTTCTTGGGATGGCAACGGATTCAGGTAATAAAGGTGCTGTTTATTTGGCTGTAATACGTGAGCTTGAAAACTATATGGCAGCGATAGATTTTTGGGCTGTCTGTGCGCACGAAATCGGTCATCAGGGAGGAGCGAATCATGAGGGTAGTGGATTAATGGCAACTCCATATCACCGCGATTATTTATCTTTTGATGACGAGTCAATTTTTACATTACGTACTGGAACAGACTTTTAGGAGGTGGTTCATGAGAAAGGCATCTGTATTTATAATATTCATATTATTTTTGTATATAATATATATATTTTTAAAAGGTAAAACATCAGAACATATAATATATAATGACATTGTTCAAGAAATAGTGACATCGGAAAATGAAATTAGTGAAATTGAGGCTGCTGTTGACAACGAAGTTCATGAGGTGGCAACGGTTGACGAGCCAAAAAATACACCTAACAACATTATTGTTACTTCAATTTCGCATTCAATAGTGCTTTATCGGAGGGCGTTCGGTGAATATCCTAAAATAAGGGGGAATAATTTGGTGTCTGTCATTGGCGATAATTCTCTTAGAATCAGACTCTACTATGGCGAACACATTCATGACGATGGTTCTGCTGTTGATTTTTGGGGTTCTCCGTTAGGGATTAGCATTAATGGCGATGCAATTACGGTGAGGAGCGCTGGACGAAATAAACAGATGGGGGATGACGACGATTTTGCCTATACAACAACATATCATGAATCAGAATTGAGCTGGTACATGTGGGAGCAGTCAATTAAAGGGACTCCCTACGAGGAGGCATGGAATAAAGCTATTAAAGCCTCTCCATCTGTTAAATCAAAATATATTCCATTTAGTGATCCAGAGGGATAAAG
>JAAYYM010000029.1 GCA_012515365.1 Clostridia bacterium | reverse complement strand
GGATGCGTTCAAACTGTATCTCACCAACACACTTGAGATGGAAGATATCCAGCAAGCTGAAGTCCCTGGCATAGAAGCGCTTAGCGCCGAAAGTCATAACGCGGGACGCGTAAAACAGGAACCTATTCTGGTGATCATCGGTAATCCACCGTATTCTGGACATTCTGCAAATCCTTCAGAGAAGTATAAAAAACCATTACGGGAAAATGTGGATGGGGCTCAAAGCTATTTCATCGTCGATGGTAAGCCATTAGGCGAACGGAATCCTAAATGGCTTCAAGACGATTATGTGAAGTTCCTGCGATTTGCCCAATGTAAGATCCAAAGGGCTGGGAAGGGTATCGTAGCCATGATCACTAATCATGGATGGCTTGATAACCCCACTTTTCGGGGCATGCGCCAGAGTCTTATGAAGACATTCAACCGGATTTACATTATTGACTTGCATGGAAATAGCATTAAAAAAGAGGTTTCTCCGGATGGAAGTAGAGATGAAAATGTCTTTGATATTCGGGTCGGTACAGCGATCTCAATTTTCATCAAGAATGAAAAGAGCGATAACATACTTGATGTTTTTTCTTTTGATCTTTATGGAGAGCGAGATAAGAAATACGGTTACCTAGATCAATCATCTGTTCATTCAACAGATTGGCTGGAATTACATCCTACGCAAGATTTGTATATCTTAAAGCCATTGAACCAAACACTGGAAGGAGAATACGAAAAGTTCCCAAAAATTACACAGATCTTTCCCGTTAATGGAATTGGTGTTGCGACTCACAGAGACAAGTTTGTTATTCATGAAAATAAAAGAGATTTATTAGTACGAATTTCACAATTTGCTGATCCGACACTTCCTGATGATTTTTTTCGAGAAGCATATGGTTTAAGTGATACAAGAGACTGGAGTCTATCTGAAAATAGAAAAGCTCTATCAAAAGTTGTCGATCTTCACGATTTAATGACTAAATATGCTTATAGACCCTTTGATGATCGTTTTATAATCTATTCACAATTCCTTGTCGAATTTCCTAGAAAAGAATTGCTTCAACATATGGCTGCGGAAAATTTAGCTATCCTGGTCGGAAGACAAGGGCAAGCAGTTGGTGAGGAGTATGCTTGGAATCTATCGCTGATTACAGACAAGATCTCTGATGTTAATATGTTCTATCGAGGCGGGGCAACGGTCTGCCCACTTTATGTTTATAAAGATGAAACAGACCTCACATTATTCCCGAGTCAGTCAGAGCTGAAAACACCTAACATTGATGAAAAAATCAACATAAAAATTCGAGAAGTTTTCGGAAGAGAAGTAAGCCCTGAGGAGATCATTTTTTACGTTTATGCAATTCTTTATAGCCCTTTATACAGAAATATGTATTCCGAATTTCTTAAAACAGACTTCCCGCGTATTCCCTTCACATATGATCCGGAAGTTTTTGAAGAAATGGCGAGGCTGGGCGAACGGCTCAAGGACCTGCACCTCCTCCGAAGTGAAGAACTCGAAGACTCCACTGTACGATTCCAGGGAACAGGCGATGACATCATTCGTTTCCGGCGCTACGACCCCGACCAAAAACGCCTCTACATTAATAAAGATAAATACTTTGAAAATCTCG
>JAAYYM010000028.1 GCA_012515365.1 Clostridia bacterium | reverse complement strand
TGATATACCATTTTGTTTTGGTATTATATTTTGCCAAATAACTTTTTCGTGTTACTTGGACAACTTCTGTTTCTAAAATATCACCAGTAATTGCATCTTTCAAACAGGGCGTAAATTCATCAATCCATACATTGATCATTCTGTTCCACCTCGGAAGTTCTTTGTACTATCATTATACCATCAATTATACTTATTTACACTTGTTTTCCACGAAATCTTATATGATAAACCAATATGTTCTTTTCCATATTTTTTACGTCAGTCATTTCATGAATTCCTGCCATACGTTGACTCTGTCAGCTAGGCATACCATTCATTACATTTCAAGTGCATACCATTTCTCTTACCACATTTCGTACCATTTTATACCATCAAATTATACAATTTTGCGATAAGATACGATATGTTTGTACTAATCAGGTAATGTTCCAAAGTCCTAGAAACACTCATAGACCAAGGAATTATTAATCTTACTTCTCATCCACCACCTGGAAGACATAAAACTTCAAATAATAAGATTCATCTGCTGCCCAAAGAATCGGATGATCAGGTGCCTGTGTGCGAAACTCAACCTGACGCAGACGTCTGTGCACGTGATCAGCAGCCTGATGAATGGTTTTCGTAAACAATTCAAAATCCATAAAATGAGAGCAGGAGCACGTTGCCAGATAACCACCATCCTTGATTAATTTCATTGCTCTGAGATTGATTTCTCGATATCCCTTCACTGCATTCTTAATAGAATTTCTCGATTTTGTGAAAGCAGGTGGGTCAAGAATAACAACATCAAACTGCTTTCCTTCTGATTCCAATCGTGGGAGCAGCTCAAATACATCCTCACAAATGAATTCTACTCGCTCAGACAGCTGATTCAGCTGTGCATTTTTTCTTGCCTGCTCAACAGCAAGCATTGACGCATCCACACCTGTTACATGTACTGCCCCGGCGATACCCGCATTTAATGCAAACGATCCGGTATGCGTAAAACAGTCCAAAACACTTGCATCCTTACATAAGCGCTGTATTGCCAGTCTATTATATTTCTGATCCAGAAAAAATCCTGTCTTTTGTCCATCTTTGACATCGACTTCATAACGAACGCCATTTTCGCAAATCATTACATTTGTATCAAAGGATTCCCCAATAAAGCCCTTTGTACGTTCCATACCTTCCTGCTCGCGAACCTTGGCATCACTTCGTTCATAAACGCCACGAATATCAATTCCATCTTCTTTCAGTACCTTTTTGCATGCATGAATAATAGACATTTTCATACGGTCTATACCTAATGCAAGTGATTCCACGACCAACACATCCTCAAATTTATCAATCACCAGCCCTGGAAGAAAGTCAGCTTCACCAAAAATCAGTCTGCAAGAGCTTGTGTCCACTGTCTTCTTTCGATATTCCCACGCATTTCTAACCCTCATCTCCAAAAAGGCGTCGTCTACTACCTGCTCCGCATTTCTTGTCATCATTCTAATTCGAATCTTAGATTTTTGATTAATAAATCCGCGACCTAACGGATATCCGTCAAAATCCTTTACTAATAGCACATCTCCATTTTCAAAATGACCATTAATTGTCTGCACCTCATTATCATAAATCCAGCGTCCGCCAGCCTTTAAGCTTCTTCCTTCTCCCTTTTTCAGGATTACTTCTGCTTCTGTCATCGCGATCTTCCTCTCCATATCCATGTTCTCCATGCCCATGCAATTGCGAAACTCACAATTCTAAACACAGATTTCATGACTTTGTGCAAAAAAGTGAGGAGTCAAAATGCCCTCGACGAACGTTTTGTACAAAGTCATGAAATCGCTCTACAGATGAAATCATTTCACAATTACCCATTTATCATATCACAAAGAGAGGAGTGATTCCATTTAAAATCTTGCAACGATCTGCATCGCCCAATACATTGGACTAATCACACTAATGTGCTGTAACAATAGTGGCATCTTTTCGACCGCCACAAAGCTTCCCCCAAGCAAAGCCAGCACGATTGATATCGCAGAGCTGCTGATATTCGCCTGCACTTCTGACTGACTCGTCGCACAAAGAATATAAGATATAATCGTAGTAATCGCTGAAATAAATAGTGGAAGCAAGAAAATCCACGCCATCCCGGACTCATCCGGATTAATGAGCTTTAGCACAAAACAACCTGCAAAAGCCTGTAAATAAGTTAAAATCATCACATACAGGATATAACCCAAATGATAAGCACCCTTTTTGTAAGTTACCATGCAAAATCTCTGATAGAGACCTGCCCCTCTATCATGGATCAGTTTGGACATCGATACTGTCGTAAGGATCATCAGTGTCATGGCCAGAAAGGCTGCTCCACGCTCGGTTTTCGTGGTGTTTCCTGCTTTCATTTCCGAAAGAGACAGCTCATTATTTGCAAGCGCAGATTCTAATTTTTCCTGCTCATATTTTGGTAAATTAGACACGACACGCACGCCTTCACCTGTTTCTATCAAAACAAACTGATACACGCCCATAGCCAGATCCGAAGATATATGGAACGCATCCGTTTCCTCTGCTTCCACCCCGGATAGATCTTTAAAATTCTCTTGATCTCCTATGATACCTACTCGGTAGGCATGTTGCTCTGCCTGATTGATCAGACCCGCCGATAAACACAAAACAACAGGAAGTAAAAACAATAATACTAAGAATTTCTTATTATGCCATGCACGTTTTACATTATTTTTCATAACCAGGTAGCTCTCCATATAAAAATTCCTCCTTTCTGAAAGATCGTCTGCCAATCAGGCAGCATACAAATCCAACTAGGAACAGAAGCATGCTTGTTAAAACTGCATTTGTCTCTGATTCCGAAAAAACACATCTAAACATCGCCTGATTGATCCATGTAAGCGGTGATAAATGAATAATGAATCTGAAAATATGATTCATACTACCAATAGGATAAAAACATCCTCCTAAAAATGCCAGCAGACCAACCGGAATATTCATTATGTTTTTGATGATGAGAAAATCTTTCATTCCATTTCCAATCCATGTTCCGATTGCTGATACTAGAAAACTCATTGATAAATAAAGCAGCGGAATATATAACCACGTCATACTAAATGCAAGCCGATAAATCCAGACAACTCCAAAGAATAACACGAAATAACACAGGAAGAAGGCAATTGTACAGGATAAGACATTCGCCATTAAAATCTGTGTCGTAGAAACAGGTGCAATTACAAAGCGCATTGCTGTTTTCTGATAGGCACAATCCTTTGCCGCATAAGCTGCCGTTGTGATCGACATTAGAATGCAAAACGGTATCGTCACAATTGCATAATACTGATATGAGGAAACAATATCTCCAAAATTTCTATTTGTCAGATACCCAAGCAGCAAAACCATGATAACAGGAAAAATCAGATTATATCCAATCGTAAACCCGTCCTTTAATCTCCTTTTCAAAAAGAAACATGTCAGATTCAATAATTGCTTCATGATGCTCCCTCCTCATCCCGTAACGCTTCGCCTGTCAAATGCAGAAAAATATCTTCAAGTTTTTCATAGCCTTGATCTGCATACTTTCGTTTCAACTCTTTTGTTCCGCCTTCTTCGATCAGTACGCCATGATCAGCAATGATAACTCTGTCACAAATCGCATCAATTTCCTCCATATAATGCGAGATGTAGATAACTGTTGTACCCTCTTCATTCAATTGTCTGATTGTGTTCAAAATATGATTTCTGGATTGAGGATCAATTCCAACAGTAGGCTCATCCATAATTAAAATCCTGGGGCTGTGTGCAATGGCGCATGCAATATTAAGTCTTCTCTGCATACCCCCTGAAAACTTTGAAGGTAATTCCTTTCGATGTTCCCAAAGACCTGTATATGTCAGTGCATTTTTCACCCGCTCTTTCAAATTCTTTCCGCAATATCCATATAAAGAACAGAAAAAGCTGACATTTTCATAAGCACTCAGATCCATATAAATTGCAATTTCCTGAGGTACGACTCCAAGTTCTTTCTTGAAAGCTAAAAAACTCTTTGCATCAGTTAAACGCTTAGAATGATAATAAACTGCTCCTTCATCAAATTGCTCAATATCAGTCATACACTTAACAGTCGTACTTTTTCCTGCACCATTTGGACCTAGAAATCCCAGTATTTCGCCTTTAAATAGTGAAAAATCCATGTGATCCAATACTCTCTTTTCACCATAAGCCTTTACTAATTGCTCCACCTTTAATAACTCTTCCATATTCATCCTTCTTTCTGTTGTGATATTTGTATGCCAGATTTACTCTGATATCTGCTTCCATATTTCTAAATAGTTTCTGCTGATATCTTCTCTTGGTTATCCAATGTTGGATATGCACTTATATAAAAAGAGTTACTAGCATAAATTCTCATAACTCTTTTTCATCATAGTGTTCAGATTTATCATCTGATTGATTAATCAGTTCAAGACTTTTATACTTTTTGCTTCAATTCTTCAATGATCTGTTCAAGACTCTGTATTGCATTTTGCGGATCCTTTTCTAAGGTTTGCTTAATTTGCAAAGCATATTCCAGCTGCTGCTTTGCAATCTGATCACCTTCCTGACTTGCCTTGGAATCATCAAAATTGAATTCATTGATTACATTTTTATATATATGACTCTGTTTCATATATAAATCCAGGTTTTTCAAAAATTCTTCATGCCATAGTATCTGATTATCAATATTTTGTATTGTCATGTCAAACGTTATAATTTCAAGTTTTGTAGATTCCGGTTCAAGCTTGATGTCACGCCACTTTACCCACATCTCTTTTTGCTCTTTCAACTGTTCAATATGATGACTGATCCTTTTAGCCGCATCATTTTTCTTTAAAATTCCCGTCATCAGATACAAAACAAATTTAGATGACCCCACTTCAAAGATTGGCACCTCCAGGCTCTCTAACATTTCGCGCTCCAATGCCTGCTTTCCTTCTGTTGTAATTCCGAAAATTTTTCTGACGCGGGTGCCGGTACTCTCCTCACGAACGACATAGATCAAACCTTCCTTTTCAAGCTTTGTCAATGCGTAATAAATAGAACCTGACTGTATTTTCATCCACTGTTCCATTCCAGAGAGCTGGAAAAAGCGCTGAATTTCATATCCATGAGTAGCCTTCATATTCAAATAATATAAAATAAAAACACGAACCATATTCCCCTCCATATCCAACCTTAGATATATAATATATCCAACTTTGGATTTTGTCAATTCTATTTTTAAATTTTACATGTATTGATACCAACAATATCATAAAAACAGGGGCAGCATTTCAAACTAGTCATTCGAAAGTGCCACCCCTGTTACTTACGCTATTCTATTTCATCTAACTGTTATTTCACTCTATTATATACCTCTATTTCTTCAATGCACTTTTCTTACGTGCCACTACAATACTCTGTACCACTAAGAACAGACACAGCATAGCAGCGATTGTGATACCGGTCCACCAAGCCTGATCAAGTCCGGCTGAAGATACAATGTTCTGGATCGTACTCAGTGACAATACACCAAAGAAAGTTCCGATTATATTACCTACACCACCGGTTAACATCGTACCACCAATGATCGAAGATGCAATCGCATTCATTTCAGCTCCAGTTGCATGAGATGCAGATCCGGAACCTACATGCATAAAGTAGACAAATCCACCAATACCGGCAAGAACACCACATAACAGCTGTGAATAAAATCTGGTTCTTTTCACATTGATACCAAGCATCAATGCACTCTGTGGATTTCCGCCAACTGCATAAAACGCACGACCAAGCTTTGTCCATTTTAAAACAAAGAAGAGAATAACAACAACAAGCAACGCTACGATTACTCCTATTTCCACATAAGCATCTACATATTTGCCTAGTTTATTCACGGTTCCAAGACCAGGAACAATGATTCTTGTATCCTTAAGAGCAATAAATTCTGTGTTTGCAACATTAAATGGATTGGTATTAACGATCGTCGTCATACCGCGGGCAAAAAACATTCCCGCCAAGGTTACGATAAATGGCTGTATGTCCAGATAAGCAACCAAGAATCCCTGTATAGCACCAAATGCAAGCCCAATTGCCAGTGCGATCAGCATGGATACAAATACATTACCACCACGATAATCCAGATATACGGCACAACACATACTGACTAATGCTGTCACACCACCAACCGAAATATCGATTCCGCCTGTAATCATGACCAGACTTAATCCACAGGATAGAATAATTAATGCTGCATTCGCATTCAATATATTAAAAAATGTCTGTGGCTTTAAAAATCCTTTTCCTTGAAAAATCATAGCACCAATATACATACCAAAGAAAACAACAATTGTAATGATAAGGAGCAGATTCGTATCGGTCATACTCTTTGTCTTTTTAAGCTTACCCATATCAACCAACCTCCTTAGCCTTTGTGTGAAATCCTTTTGTTAACTGATTCCACTGCTTACTGATAAATTCTCTTACAACTGGTGCACTGAATACAACTAACAAAATAACTACGATTGCTTTGTACGCAGATAACGCATCTGACTGTACATTAAATTTATAAAGTGTTGTGGTCAGGAATTGAATAACATATGCGCCCATAATTGATGCAGTCATGTTAAATTTTCCACCACTTAATGCATTTCCGCCAAGTGCTACAGCCAGAATTGCATCCATTTCAATATCTTTAGCAATAACCGAATAATTGATAGAAGACAAACGGCTTACCTTAATCAGTGCAGCTACTGCAACACACAGACCAAGAAGAACAAATGTTAAGAACTTCATAAACGTCGGATTAAGACCATTCAGTCTGGAAGAATTTTCATTGATTCCGACAGCCTGCGTATATAAGCCAAGGTTTGTAAACTTAAGCAGCAATGCTGCGACGATCATACATGCTACAGCAATAAAAAATGGAGTAGGAATCGGAATTCCTGGTATAAACCCGCCATAATAACCAAAAGAAGGATCGCTGATGATCGGAAGCTCATTATTATTGATCCAGGCAGCAATGGAACGACCCGCTGTAAATAGAATCAGAGTAGC
>JAAYYM010000233.1 GCA_012515365.1 Clostridia bacterium | reverse complement strand
TAATATACGAATCATGTAATTTTTCCCTTTCAAAATGCGATTATTTTCCGAGTTTTGCTAGAATTTGCAAGGTGTCCCGGACTTTAAGTGTTTTCACAGAAATGTTGTGGTTTCTGCAAAATGTTTCAAAATGTGGCAATTCACAGCCATCAATAGTAGTAAAAATACTGAATTCGTACTACTCACTAAATTTCTAATGATGCATAATTTGTTAGCATACTTGCAGCAGATATAACAAAATTCTTCGAGTTAGCATCAAATTCATAATTACCTATATTTTCACAATAATTTCTACCTGAATACTCCTTTACAAAAATTGCATTGTAAAGCTGCATTACTTTTTCTTCAACTGTAACCTGTTTTTTTCCTTCTTCATTTTCGAAGGATTCATCTTCATTCAGTAATCTTCTCACTATCCACTCATTAAATTCTTCTGTATTCAAAATTTCAATTAATGGCGCCCCATTCTTACCTGTCACAAATTCATCATGTAATGATACATCAATGATTCTTAGTCCAATAACAATAGGTACAATAAATCCAAGCATAAATTGTTTTGCTTGACCATCTGGAAATGTAAAATCCCAATTTCTGCTTTCATGTATTGGCTCGTATACCGCTGCCCTAACCTGCCTGTAATAGCGTGTGATTTCTCTCAATTCCAGATTGTAATTTTCTATAAATCTTTTAGTAACCGTTTCAGATGGATAACTTCCATTTAACCCAATTTCATCATAAAATCTACTTTTATCAGCCGGGGGAAGTGATATTCTCAAATCAAAGAAACGGTCCAAATATCTGCACGCATCAAATGCGCCACCATAATAATGCTTAATGGTATGTTGCAATTCTTCCAGATTTACTGATATTACGAATGTAATTCTATCATCACACAAATAATGTTTTATCTGTTCAAGTAAATGTACCGCAAAGCTTGGTTTGCAACGATCCAGCTCATCAATAAATACAACTAGTCGATTTCCTCGTTCTACTAAAATTTCAGAAAAGAACGATTTGATTTTGTCATTCAGTTCTTTTTGTTCTCTGAATTTAACAAGTGGATTATCACAGTTCAAATTATCCATGTCATTCTGATAATTTTGTATAATTATTGGTATAATTTCTGTATACAAAACCAGTATGATTTGGGTAACTAATTCAAAATGACTACTATTCTGAGGTAGTTCTTTAAATCTTTTCCAAGTCCTTTTTGCTCAATCAAAACATGCGTTGACAGGATAGTTTCTTCAATAAAACTTGTATGGTCT
Source organism: Clostridia bacterium (assembly GCA_012515365.1). Next base: position 1,505 of record JAAYYM010000233.1, on the reverse strand, counting down.
AAATGTACCTGTTCCTCAAATGAAATAAATTGCTCTGGATATTCTATATATGTTATAAATACTTATTTTAATCCGTTTTTCCTGTATATATTGTATACGAAGAGTAGATATTCCTTCAATAAATTCTTCCCTAAAGCACTACAACAGTTTTCTCAGTATATCAATAATCTGTCTATACTCTATATCCTGTGCATAGGCAAATTTTTTCTGGTATTTAACCCACATCTCTTTCAGCTCTGTGCTACCAGCGAGCAATTCAATAATATCGTCTTTGTTCGCAATCTGTTCTACACTTTCTCTATGAACAGATGTTGCCATAAGGGCTTCTTTGAACAAATTCTCATCATATTTTTGTGTTGTACCAAGAATATAAATATCATAATAATCTCTTGGTCTGGTGTTAAATATTCCACGGCTTAAAACAGTTTCCACCTTCTCTGCCATCACAGTTTCAATATTATAACCCCATAATTTGATACATACTTCATCATCAAATATCCCGCTGAATTCATACTGTACCGCGGATGGTGTAATGACATCTCCTGTGGACACGTCAATAGAAAGAGGTGTAACTATCGTATCATATACGGCATTTAGCCTTACACAAAATCCACCATATCTATCATCTTTGCGAATCGGGGCAATAGATACCACTTCAAAAATAACATCATCCAAAAGATTTATATTACAGATAGTCTTTACTGCCTCCACTACTTTTTCTTCTGTCAATGGAAGGTTTTTCAATGTCGTGTCCAAATCCATTGTAGACCGGGTATCCAATCCAACAATTGCAGCAATCAGCATACCGCCCTTGATTACAAATTTTTCACAGTATTCTGATTTAGACATTCTTGCTAGAAATCTTTCAAACATATAATTTTGAAGAACAACCTGCGCAGCTATATTATTGCTCTTTGCATAATTGTTTATTTTAGCTTTCAAACTCATTGCCTTTGAGCTCATAACAGCACCTCCAGATATTTTGTTAACTCTTTTGTAACCTTAAGTTGCTTTGCATAAACAGAAAGCAAATTTAAATCTTTTCCATCGAATTTTACATAATTCTTAATCGCACTGATAACTGTTTCTTCATCACAGCGCTTACGACACCTTAAGAAATCACAAATCGTTCGCTCTATATTATAGCAACGGACAGAATTTCCCATAGTAGTACATTTTTCTATAATCCCTATACCGTGTAATTCTGGTTTTATATAAAAACAATTACATTCGTCTTTTAAGGAATTAGGCAATGCTGCATTGCTAGGGAGTGTAATTGTATGCCTAAAAGGTGTTCGTTCTGATAATCCATTCAGAAATAAGGCAGTATCATGTGAAAAGACAATTCTGTCTGAACGCAACATCAATGTATACATATCATCATGCACCGAGTCGGGGAGCGTATAAAGTCCCTGTCTGCAACGTTCTAATAATCCGTTTTTTACATAATTCGTTAAAATTTGTTTAGAATACCCTAATGAAAGCACCTGAGATGTAGTTATCAT
>JAAYYM010000232.1 GCA_012515365.1 Clostridia bacterium | reverse complement strand
TATTCGGATAATCACTTGATGGATAAGGCAGATGGTTATTACCAAGTTGCCTCAGTTCGTACAGGATATTTGCAGTATACACATCAACAACGTAAATTCTATTAATCCTCAATGCCGCTCTATAAAAGCTGACAAGACGATCAACATTCTGACTTGATGACTGAAACAATACTGGTCCTCTGAAGTCCTTGATTCTACTGACAAGCCGGTCTTCCAGTTCCTGCTCGGTTATAACTTCTTCATCCTGCCGTCCAAACATCGTACCTTCAATAAAAAGTGCGTCCGTGCCTTTCTTTGCTTTGTCAATAAATCGATCAAGACAAACCGCCTTCCTACCATGCCCTCGAAAATCACCTGTATAAATTATAGTCTTTTCTCCATCCGATATCTCAAACGCTGCTGCATCAAAAGCAGAATGATCCATCAGGAAAGGCATAACCCTAAAACAGCCAATTTGAAAAGGTTTATAACTATCAATAAGGTTCGTTTCAACTGGAACTTTTATTGAATGTATAAAACGCGATGATAAATCTATAATTTGCTTGGTACCATTCGTCATGTATATCGGAATGGAAGGGTGAACATAGTTAAGAAGCCCATAATGGTCAATATGAGCATGAGAAATAATAACCGCATCAAACCCCGGCGTATCCCAACTATAGAGTCCTTTGATATCGGGCAATACCCCAATCTCCAGCAACTTTTCATAGGAGTACGAGGATACCTCATCTCCAATAGGCTGGTTATTGAGAAATAGCGGATAACCGGCATCTATAAGTATTCTGCTTTTACCCGACTTTATTTCGACGAGAGTCCCACCGATTTCATGGGTTCCTCTATAAATGATAATATTCATATGTTACCCCATGGCACTAAACCACCGTCAGTTGTATATGAATATGTTTGTAGGTTTTCCAAAAAATCTGATCCCTTATATTTTTTGCAAAATTCTAGTATTTCATAGAATTTAGTACAGGCACTGCTTTTAACGTTAGAATTTGAGATGATAAGAACAGGAATTATTTTCCCGGAGAATTCTTGTTTTTTCCAGTTTTCATTTATTAAGCCTATCCTTTGCTTTTGCTCAAGCATTCTAGTTATTCCATCATGCAAAACCTTCTTCGGCAGCAAGCTGAAATTATCATAATATAACCCGATCTGTAGTGGGCTTAGATAAATCCCGGATGTATTTGATCCGTGTTTGTACTCAATCAGCTGAATATCCCCATTTTTATTAAGGGCGAGGAAATCCAGTTCATTCCCGATTGCTTTTTTATCAAGATCTTTACCATACCTTTTTGAGTCAAGTTCTGAAATTTTACGCTGCAACTCCTTGTACCCATCTTGGAGAGATGAAAATAACTGTTTTTTCTCACTTTCATCTTTATATCCGATAACAGCTTCCTTATCTATAATAACAAAATCCGAATCATCACTACTGCATATACCATGCTTCCTAGACAATTCATTTTGATAATAGCCTTCTTTTTTATTGCCATAATACCAATCCTTTATCCCATTAGCCATAAGGTGATTTATTATTAACTCAATTGGTTCTTTAGTAATACTCGAAACAGATTTTACACCAAAGAATTCTTTCGCAATTTCCTTATAAGTAGGAGCAGCATCAATATTTACTATTCCGGTATTTCGGGTTGGTTTAATAGTCATGATCCTTGTCAATCCGCGATAAATTGAAATAGCTTCAACATCTTTATTTTTAACTACTAAAAAATCCAGATCAGGTCTATTTTTCACAAAATCATACAACCATCGTAGTTGCCCACCAGGCATTATATGCTTTGCAAAATCATCTGTTAATGTTCGATCATAATACATATTACACACCCGTCTTTCATTAATTTTTTATCAATTTTTTACCGACTTATTCGGTAATCTTTATACAAGGCTATAAAAGAGTCCCGACACTTTATAAATCAGCAATTATTTACTGAGTATCTGCGTTTCTGCTATTGACCTCTCTTGAGTTATCATTCTGTATGTGAGAACACTTCGATTGCAGTGTTTGCCAGTAATACCAAGCGCTCAACCCTGTCAAGGCCTTCAGTATCTTTATTTTTGTATTGTTCGATGGTTTCATCGACCAGAGCTTCGTTGCTGTCAGTGTAACCACTGAGAGCTAATATACCGTTTTTATTGAGCTCCACGGCAACGGGGCCGTTAGGAATGCCGGTGAGTATAACCTTCCCAGTATCATCGCTATTCTGTCCGGCAATGTATATCAAACATTTTCCTTCCAGTTGCAGTGCGGCCTCAATATATTCAGGGACGACATGCAGTGCGTTAAGCGTCTTGCCATTCATTCGGTGCAATCTGGAAATATCTGAATCCCCCTCAAACGCGAACACAAGATTTGAGTACGTTATTTCTGTTGTATTTTTAATCGTCGACGGATACTTAATAAGACAATATCGCCAATCCGAAATGTCGATATTTTTAAGGTTTTCAGTAGCAATCTCATGCAATGCGTCCGAAATGTTTTCGGAATTATTTTCCTGATACTGCCTGATAAAATCAGTTATTATTTTCGTGAAATTGACACCGCCCTGATATGAAAGTATTTCATACCAGTGAGCCTTATTACCGTAAAAATACTTATCACCGAGGAAGGTTCCGCCAACTTTAATGCCATAGTCTCCAACTGACAATATGGCAGGTATTATGTCGTCGCTGTTGTTTTTTACAAATAAATTCTCTATATCTGTGATAATGGTCTCGTCCTCGTACTCAATCGCATAATCAATTATATTGAAAATTGAACCTCGGAATACAGATAGGTCTTCCAACCCTTGGAGCAACCCTTTCAATTCCGGTCTACTGATAATCATATTTGCCTTTATGGATTCCTGACGATATATCTCTGAATTGACTCCTTCATACTCTTCGAGATATTCTCTAGAGATTGCCTGATAAGGATCATCGCTGTCAGCAAGATAATTAGCAATATATGAAGTATACGGAATACCGTTTCTACCAAAACGGAAGTCGGGAGTAAAGGCGCATCTCGAACTGCTGAAGAATCTGTTCTTAATAAGAAGATTCCTGGAAATGCGCACATAATCAAGCATCTTATCCTTGTCTGTGTCCTTACCAAGCATTATCAAGCGGTTCATAATAGAGAACAATAGAATCTTATTGATTACTGTAACGTTATTGCCGAGAACTACATTACTGAATATGTCTGGTTGGCCGTCAAACAAACGGACCTTACCAGATATTCTTTCTACTGAGAGAATACTCTCCAGATACTCTTTAGCCTCGTTCTTACTGGTCCAAAGATCCATAAGACTATAGAAAAGATTTACCTTTTCCTCCGAATCATAGTATTCGACAAGTTTTCGGATATCACTATATCTAAATGGTGACTCACATTCCCGTGGTTCCTCCATCCGAAGGAAAATCATTTCTGTGCAATAGCAGAACAGATTCATAAACTGCATATCTATAGTATAGTCATCGGAGTGGTAATCCCAAAGCAGATTGACCCAGTGACCATCAATGTTTGCTTCAAAATGCTCATAAGGAAATCCGTTCTTTTTAATATGCTGAATGAACTTGGCCTTGAAGTTTTCAAAAACAGAAAGAGGTTTACCTCGAGCATTCATTTTGATATACAAATCATCGGTCAAAGCATAATGCTCCATTGGCAGATAATTAAAAGTAATAAGTGCCGGAGAGTCAGAAATGAGCTTATCAAAAAGAGGTTCGCAATCAAAAAACATATCATGAATATCATCGAGCATGGTGAGCATTGCCTTAATTGTCGGATCAGTATCCCATGTCTTGAAATATCTATTTTCATTTTTAATATATTCAGAAACCTTTTCTCCTTGAACCGGAGTGTAGTCGAGTCCGACTATCATCTTGCAGAACTCACGTGAACTGACTCTGGTTGTATATGAGAAATGACGAAGAACGTCACGTACAGTTTCCATTCGTCCTTCCTTCTCTGCAAGATACCAATGCAGTAAGAATAAAGTTGTCAGTCTTTGCTGACCGTCCAACGGAAGTAGCTTGCGAGATTTGTAACCGTTTATGTCTTCACAATCTTCAGAGGATCCATAAACAAAATCAAAGTCAAGGCTGTTCTCATTTATAAAAGCAAAGTATATGCTTTCAAGTAGTTCTTTACGGATAGATTTTGCTGAATCACGCCCCTGGACATAATCTCTCTGTATTATAGGAATCTCGATTATATACTCATTGAGAAGCTTCCAGAATGTATACTGGCTGTTGTAATCTTCAATAGAAAATGTATCATTCGTCGTCATCATCTGTTTCCTCCTCATCGCCAATATAGTCTTTAAGGGAGCTTTTAATTGCATCCAGGTAATCGATCCTATCGGACTGACTCCAATAATGAACCTGACTAGGATCGGAACTGTAATACTTTAAGAACACATTTCTCGTACAGACCGGAATAAACTCACCACTCCTGTCTTTGTCGATAATCAAACTTCTCTTAACATCAAAGAAATTATTGCTGATAGAGCTGTTCGCATTGATATCAAGTAGCGCAAGGTTATCAATCTTATGCAGGTCAACACCATAATCATCCTTAATCTTAAGGCTGATATCACTAAACAATTTATCAAATCCATCCCTATCCAATTCTTCTCGGTCAACAGCCTCAAGTGTAGCTACGACTTCCTTATAAAGATCCCCGGAGAACTGTCGAAAACTCTTCAAATGCTCATCAATCCAGGCAATCCACAAATCTTTAGAATTACCCATACCTTCTGTATTCTGGGCATGAATATGTTCAAGGCTCCAACCTTTTTTATTCTTGTTGTATGAGTCAAAGGGAAATCTAGAATATGCACTGCTCTTGTTCATTACGGTTACTACATTAAACAATAACAGAATATCTTTTATTGTTTCCTTTTCGGGTGAATAGTTATA
>JAAYYM010000231.1 GCA_012515365.1 Clostridia bacterium | reverse complement strand
TCTGCATTCCCCAACCTTGGAGCTTCCCATTAGCAAAGAATCCTAATAGCATACTTGAGTCCCTGTTGATATATGTGACACCATTAGGGACGTCGCTAAACATACCAATAGCTTCATGACCATTTGGGTACTTTCGAAGGCCGAAACCAAAAGGCACATTTATCTCGTCATTATAATTCACCAGAATAGATGCTTCCATCATTCAGTTTATAGTTGTCGACTTTTATGATCATGAATTCCCGTTGTTTTCAATATGAGGTAATAAATTAGAATAACTATATGGTTGTATTATAAATTCGACAGGATAAGCATACTATTCCCAATTGCATCAATGTCTGATTGAATTGTGCTAATATCTTTAGGTTCAGCAATTTTGATAAGATTTACAACCTTCAAAACATCCTGCCAATTTGAAGGAAGGTCTCTTAAGAATGCCGCCCGATTTGTTGGATTTTTCATTCCAACAGCAACCATTTGATATCTTATTCTTTCATCTTGATTTAGTAAAGAGTCAACGCTTCCATATTTGAACTCATCAGAGTAGAAATATGCAAAAATGCTCTTATACGACCTAAGAACACTAGCCATTTTCTCGCTTCTCCCCATGCCCTGTGATCGAAGAATTGACGAAGACAAGAAAACTTTTGCTAATGATTCCATTGCTCGAATCTGCTTTTCCAAATCCTGTTTGGGAATCGCACCTTCTTTACTTGATTTTTTGAACAAGTCCATAAAGCCCATAGGAAATCTTTTTTTGTGGTTATACTGATAAATAATTGTTAAAAATGTTCTTTTCTTCTTCTTCCCTCTATCTGTCGTGCCTAAATAAGGACATTATTCAAGTCGTTCCTCCAGGAATCACCATTCATCGCAAGCATCATTCCAAAGGATCTCCAACCTGCATAGTAGTGATACCAGGAATGTTGGAATAGATAGTCATAATCACTTGGAGAAAAAGATGGATTTACCAGTATGGTAAAGTATGTATAAATAGCGATAGTTATTGCAACCGATTCTGGGTCCAAACTATGGACTCTCTGTTCTTTTGTTGCATTTCCGACATTTTTTACGTCTTTAAACAATGCTGCCTGTGTCAAGTGGGCTATTTGTGTTATAATAACAGACTTGTCGGGATGAGAATATAGCCACTTCATCCATGTATCGGATCTGTATTTAGGGGTTACCATATAATCAGCCATCTTTTTTTTGATGTAGTCCATAAACACGACTTGCTGTGGACTAATGCCAGGCATTCCTTGTAATTGTTCAGATAAGAATATTGGTTTACTATGGTGGCACCAATCTGCAGCTTGTATTTGAAAACTCGAGATTGCCATTTCATCGTCGGCCATTAGACCTGGGACTGGTTTCCTGGGAGACATGGAGTCAATCGTATATTGACCCATCAATGCTTCATCTAGTTCTTTAATAGTAGTCATGTGCTATAATGTTTATTTCGATTTACGAGGATATATAAAATGAAATACGTTATTCCCAAACAACCTTATTCCTTGGCAACCCAATATGCTTCTTCTCTCCCCGTTCTCCCTCAATTGAATACCAAATCACAAGGTCTTCCGATACAATGGATGAGAATACCCCCTTGATGCGGGCACACTTCTCGTTCATTGAATTGTCATACGGAGATATAAGCCGGTCT
>JAAYYM010000230.1 GCA_012515365.1 Clostridia bacterium | reverse complement strand
GGTAATTGAAGCTGTAAAGGGATGGCGTGAAATTGCTGTTCGTCAAGGCATATCCAAAAGGGAAATCGATATGTTCTTAGGAGTGCTGGATGAAAGATGCAAGCAATATGTTAGTATTTAATATCTTAGTTCAATCAGAATAAGGAGGAAATAACCATGAGTGGAGGATATTTTGATAGGAGCACATACGCAATGCGTGAGATTGCTGATACTATTGAGCGCGATATTGCGAGGGCATTGAAACCTAAACCTGAGAAAATTTAGGAGGACTATTGGACTATTTACGAGAAAGATAGCTTTGGCTCATATCATAATTATAAAGATTTCATGAGTTTTGGGAGCTATGAAGACGCAGAATCTTTTCTTCTGAGAGATAAAACCATTGTCAAGGCAAAGCAAAAATACGCAAACCGACGATTCTTTGATGATGGCGTAGTATACCAATCAACAAAGCGATATATGTCCGACACTCCTGATGGAGAACAGATTCCGGTATTATACTCAATTCACCATTGTTATTATGACCGCTATCCGTATAACGCTGATGTCTTGAATCTGTCTGACGAGACGATAAATGTTATGAAGGAAGCCTATCGGCAAATTCGTATAGCAGAAATATATGCTGAACGGGTTGATTGGATGATGAGTGGTGATGATAGTGAAGAGTGCTTCCGTGAACGTATCAAGGAAGACTTGGCGGAGTTTGAAAAGGAATATGCTTCCAAAGACTGGACTTATCTTGATGAAGATGATGAGTAAACAACAACCTATACAATGAAATCAAATTATGTTGAAATAGTATTATGTTTATGCAGCATAATGTTTTTTAGGAAAGATATTATATGATATTCTTATCATGTTGTTTTGAATATTATCTTTTTATGTTTAACTTTGTACTTGAAATATAATACGAAGCAATATGGCGAAAATAGAATGCTCAAACCGATTGCGTGTAGTTCTAGCGGAAAAGGAAATAACCAATCGTTGGCTGGCAGAACAGATGGGCGTCACCGATATGACAGTGTCACGATGGAAGACTAATAAGATACAACCATCAATGGCTCAGTTTGTAGAAATAGCCCAACTGCTTAAAGTGGATATTAAAGACCTTATAGAGGCCGATTTTAATTATGAAGTAGAATGAGTAGACAAATAAAATATACATTTATAGATTTATTCGCAGGGTGTGGTGGGTTGAGTCTTGGGCTTGAACAGGCAGGGTTTGAAGTTGTGTTCATGAACGAGATTGTTGAAACCTTTGCATCTACTTACTTGGCTAATCATAGTCTAAAACAAGGACAGTATTTTATTGGAGACATCAATGAATTGAATACTTGTTTAGACAAATATAGAGATACACTTAAGAATCCGGATAGACCAATTACTTTAGTGTGTGGAGGCCCTCCTTGCCAAGGCTTTTCTATGGCGAATAGGCAAAGGATTATTGATGATCCAAGAAATCAGCTTTATAAGGCTTATTTGCAATTCCTTTCGGAAATTAGACCGCAATTTTTCATAATGGAAAATGTAAAAGGAATGGCTAATAAGTTCGATGAGATAATTGCCAATTTCAAAGAGTACTTAGGAGATGAGTACCTTTATGATTATCGGTTATTGAAAGTTCAAGATTTTGGTATACCTCAAAATAGAGAACGTTTCATAATGATTGGTAACAGAATGGGTGTTGCTCCAAATGATATTTTTGCAGAAATTGAACGTTACAAAAGAGATCCTTTTTTATTAAGAGATGTATTGTTTGGGCTGCCACATTTGGAAGCTAGAAAAGCAAAAAATCAAGGAGAGTATGAATCTGAAGAGTGTGGATTTACGGAACGAGATTTTTTATATCCGGATACAGATTTTTATCACTTTATTAATGGTGATAGAATCATTACTAAATTATATAATCACAAAAATAGATATAATAATTTACGTGATATTGAGATTTATAGAAGATTGCCTCAGGGAGCAAATTCTTTACATGAATCCATACAAGATATAATGCCGTATAAAAGGCGTAATAACATATTTAAAGATAAGTACTTTAAACTTGATGAGAACCAAATATGTAAAACTATCACTTCTCATATGAAGTATGATTGTAATATGTATATTCATCCATGGGAAGCGCGTGGATTATCTCCAAGGGAGGCTGCACGCATACAAACATTTCCAGATGATTTTATATTGAAAGGAGCTCAAAACTCATGGTATGCACAAGTTGGAAATGCAGTACCAGTGAAGTTTGCTGAAGTGATAGGACGTAGTATAATGAAATTCTTATGAAACATTTAGAACTATTTGCTGGTATTGGTGGTTTTAGGAGGGCAATGGATCTTCTTACGAAGGACAATGTCATGGAGTTTCGTTGTGTCGGGTATTCAGAGATTGATATTAAGGCGGAATTGACCTATCGTGCAAATTATAACATAGATGAAAATGAATTTGTACTGGGGGATATTGTTGCTTTTACCGGTAATAAAAAGAACATAAAATCTCTTCCTAAATTCGACTTACTGACAGGTGGATTTCCCTGTCAGACATTCAGTATGATGGGAAGCCAAGCTGGATTTGAAGAGGATCGCGGACAGATGTTTTTCCGTATTATGGATATATTGGTGATAAAGAAGCCCAAATATGTCTTATTGGAGAATGTCAAAAATCTTCGAAATCATGATAAAGGAAGGACATTTAATAGAATCAAACATGAATTAGAATCAATAGGTTATCGTGTTTATGCCGATATTTTCAATACATCAGATTTTCATTTGCCACAAACACGTAATAGAGTGTTGATTTTTGCTACAACTGCAAAAATTTCTAACGATTTTGACTTCTCGTCTAAGTTGATTGCGAAAGAGTTTGATAAAATGTATAAAGAAACGAGTTTGGAGTATTTTGAAACGATATCTGATGTATTAATGCAGGATGTGGATTCTAAGTACTATCTTTCTGAACGCATAAAACCAACATTGCTTTCAGATGGTTCTTCTAACTTTAAATCCAAGTCTGATATAAATATGAAGATAGCTCGTCCTTTAACGGCGACTATGCATAAAATGCATAGAGCGTGTCAGGATAATTATTATAGCCAAGATTATATAGAGTCACATGGTAAGATAAATCCTGTTGACACAATGACAAAGGAGGAACTGGCTAAACTTCCAATTCGCAAACTTACTCCAGAAGAAGCCTTTATGCTGCAGGGGTTTCCTGCTGAGTTCGCTCGAAAAGGTAGCGCATACGGTGTTGCTGATGGCTCTCTTTATAAACAAGCTGGCAATGCTGTAAGCGTCAATACAATATATGCGGTATTGTATTATCTCATTAAATGTAAAATAATTAAATGACAATAATATGGAAGAAATTGCTAAACACATAAACGATACTAACGCTAGTTATCGTCATATCGGAGCAGGAGATGCTAAAAATACCGATTTGTTTTTAGATAATGAGCATTACGAATTGTTCCAAGATTGCGGAGAACAGATAACCGTAAGATTTGATAAGACAAATCTTACACAGGCGATATTGTTTATTGCGTCTATTCTTCCACGAAAATTTGACCAATCTGCTAATCATTATATTGTAAATTATTCAGATGGATTTGTGTTTGATCAATTAGCAATACTTGATGCTTTATTTAAAGAAAATGGTGTTTCAGTAAATACATTTACCCAAAAATGGAATGCCAGAAAAGATGTACTAAAAAAGAATGGAGAAATAGACAATCGTTTTTACTTCAACAATCTACTCAAGGAAGTTAAGTATAAGGATCATACTGGTGCTATTCAAATAACTAAGTTCACTATAAGGAACTATTTTGCTGGAGGCTATTCAAATCTAAATATAAAGAAGGCGTCAGATGGAATATTTGATGTAAGAATAGATAATGTGACAGAGCCATACAATGATGGTAAAGAGGATGGATTAGAGGATGTTGCCTCACTTCAAACAGAGTCTTATGATAAAATTAGTCGTCAAATAATTTATTATGGTGCTCCTGGAACAGGGAAATCGCATAAAATTAAGGAAATACTTGGAGAATACGAAGGGTGTCCTGCGGATAAAAAAGTTCCCAAAGCAAATATTTTTAGAACTACTTTTCATCCGGACAGTGATTATTCAACTTTTGTCGGGGCATACAAGCCGACAATGGAAAAGCCAATTGATAAAATATATGCCAAGGGAGAGCTCATTAGCAAATTAACCGAAATGAAAGAGGGAGGTGTCACGTATTCACCCCAAAAATTTGGAGCGAAATATTGGCGTTCATTAAAACAGTTGAATCTTTCTGACAAGAAGGATATACTCCAAGCTTGCGGTATGTCTGATAATTACACTGTTGAATTTGATAAAGGAATGGCTGTTGGAGAAGAATATCTTGCTTGTTCAAACGAATCTCGTATAATTTATTCTTTCGTTCCTCAGGCATTTCTTAATGCTT
>JAAYYM010000229.1 GCA_012515365.1 Clostridia bacterium | reverse complement strand
CCAGAACAACAATTGCATTATACTTAAGCATTAATTGACTAATCTTGTAAATAACCTGACTCAAATAACCCTCTTTCAGTTCCTTGATATTTTCAATTGTCTTCCAGTTCTGTCTTGCAGATGTTCTATTCTTTTCCTTTGATTCTAACAAGTCATGATAATTGACGGGATGAGGACTCGCTTCTGTCCCTGTAATAATCTCATTCAAAGAATACTGCTCAACAATTTCTCCCTGACTATTGATTACAGTAAGATAAAGTAAGTGTCTCTCACCTCTGTCAATTCCGATTACATGAACATCATCTGCATACTTTATGCACTCATTCACAGATCTATTTAGCCTCTCTTCTCCCGCCGACTTAAAGTTCATTGTGATAGGTACATGGAATTGGAACTTATCGACTGTATAACGTTTGTCCTTAATAAGTTCATATTCAAATGTACTGTCCACCTTCTTATTTAACTTATTCTTGTTCTTAATAGGTAATCCTGCCTCATGTGTCACCATATCTTTTTGTGTTATGCTTGCTTTCCTAAAGAAAACTTCTGCCTGGCCATTTAATTTGTACACCACATTATTTAGATTCTCCGCTGAAAAAAGTTCTTTCCAGTATAATGTGTGCATATTGGGTAATCCTTTACTATGTGGAGAAAAATCCTTGTTATAGATTTGGAATAGATATAATCGACCTTCCTCAACCATTCTATCAATATAATCCGCAGATACATGTCGAAATGTAATCTTATATCCCTGCTGCTCCACTTCACGATAAAAACCACTCAAGTCATTATATGTGTCGGTTGGCGAAAAACGAAAATTAAAATGTTTCCAGTCTTCGTGCTGATTAATAGATTTCTTAAAAAAGTCTATCAGCTTTCGACAATCATTGATGTTAAAGGTCTCTCCTTTTTTATGCGTGTTGTTCGCATAGTTCTCCATAATTTCATTACTGGGAGCAAATTCTTCTATTCTCGACTTTGAGAAAAAGACTTTCGGCAACATTTTGTTAGGTCCCGGTAATAACTTATATTCCATCTTCTCATAGTAATCCGTACTTTCATCTGTATTATCTGTATTATCTGTATAATCCTTAAACACCCTATTTGCCTTTTTATCCATTATTGCAAGATAATACAAATCATCTTTTTTTAAAATTGTTCCGGTATTGTCTGCTTCTTTATTCAAATCCCAACCATTCATAAGGGTAGAGTTGGCAAAATTCAATTTAATCTTTTCTGTTGAATATGGCTTCTGTGTAACATAGTTTCTTACACGGTTATACAAAAGCGTTATGCAGTCCAGTCTTTCGTACAGTGGGAGAAATTCTCCATAAAAGGTTTCGTCTTTTTCTGCCTCATCACCCTTACCCAACAGTGGCTTAAGATATCGCTGAAAATCCTTGATTGCATCCAGCAGGCTCTTGATTAAGTCTATACTTCGCTGATCACTAACCAGTTTCTGATTCTTCGGATACTCCGTGCACAACAACTCACTCGCCTTTTCATAATTTTCTCTTATCACGTTTACAAAACAAACCCTCTCGCCGCCCTTGTTACTTAATTCGCACGCTCCATAGTAATGATCTATAGAATTGTAAGTCTTATCGCCGGTGCAATATGAAATGGCCTCATTAATTTCTGTAAGAGAGAAACTGCCCCTGTTCTTCAAAACCCTCTTCTTTTCTTCATCATATACAAGTGTATTAGGTCTCTTCTTTCCACTATAATCAGAATCATACTGTATCCCCAGCCCATTTTGTATAACACTCCAATCACCAAAGATTTTCTGAGATATTTCGGTTAGCGATAAATCATTTCTCAAATAGATTCTCTCAAGATCATGTTCCTGTATCTTGGATAACACATTGTGTGTCTGTACAAAATTATCTATCTCCAGCTCATAAAATGATCTTACCGCATCTATTACTTCCTGATCTGATTCAAACATCTCCGGGATAAATGATGCTGTGATACGGTCACTCAGAATTTGTTTGAATAACATATTCAGTTTTCCAAGTTTTCCATCCTTACCTTGTCTCTGATTGTATAGATTAATGTACTGATTAAGACCTTTATACTGCTTATTGTTCCCATCATCAAACCCACCCAAAATACTATTGTACGCAATAATTCCTTGTTGTGTGAGCGTCAAATTGAAATATTCCATTTCAAACATTTCCTCTACACAGTTTACCTGCATAATCGGCTGAAGTTCCTTCTCTATGGTCGAAAAGTTAGCTTTTACATCTGTAACTGCCACCTTTTTGAATGTATTCATGTTGTCAATGAACTTGGGAAGATTCTGATGGATAATTCTGAATGCTATTGATGTGGACTTGGCTTCATCACTATACATATTCTCACGATTTGTATGAAAATTCGTAAAATATGTAGTGAAGTTGGAGAACTCTTCAATTACTTTTCTTCGGTCATCATCCTCGACAAAATTCAGCAAGTCAATTTTTATCAAATCTGCTGAAAATAACGTCTTATATGCCGGATGTGCTTTCAGTGTCTTTGAAACCTGCTTTCTTAAACTTGTTTGATACTCTTCAAACTCCTTTGTTTCTTTATCTGTTCTATTTCGTTTCATATATAAATCATAAAATTCGTCAAGCTCCTGAAGGCGTAAACCTTCTAACGCCTCATCAATAAAGCACTTATGATACTCGTCAATGATTTTTTTAACTACCTTATAGCTTTCTGCCCTGTGTATATCCTCTTCCAGCAGCCCGTTCTTTTCGATATTTTCGAGTGTTTTTCCTTGTGGACGCAGCTCAAAGCGTAAAGTCTTTGATACAGGATATTTATTGATGAAACTGTTATAGAGAGTGTTCTTCATAATTTTTCCTCCTTTTAAGTAAGTGCTGTTATGACAATATCATGATATACACTTTTTGTCAATTAAAAAAGCAACATATGACATAACCTGTCACATCTTGCTTGTGTTAAAAAACGCACTTACTATCTACAATAGTAGAAATTACTGAAATATAATACCATTATCAACAAAAAAAGTCCAGTTCTACAACAAATACTTACCAACCGGATAACTTTTCAGATTTAGCGTAGCATAAGCATTGCGCTTACTTTTTAAAAAAGTAGAGTTATATTTACAACGAAAAACAAATCTCTCCGTTTGGGAAGGTCTAAGTTATTACGATAATTCAACAAGGCATCTGCGAATAAGTTCTGTTATTAAACCATACTCCTTATCAAATGCCTCAGCACTTGCCTTAATCATTTCTTCTTGAGTAATTTTATCGAACAATAAATCATATCCTATGCGATTGACCATGATTGTGATGAAAAGCCGTTGCGCTCTTCCGTTTCCTTCTCTGAAAGGATGAATGGTGTTAATCTACGAAAGGTAAAATGCTACTCTCTCAGAAAGAGCACCTGGATCGCAGCCTTGGAGATAATTCTCATCTTTCAGCTTATCAAATATCCCTTCTGCGTAGTCTCTGATAAATTGAGTCGGGCAAAATTGATTGCCTTTTGAGATGTTCACCGTTCTTATTTTACCTGCCCAGTCATAAATATCGGCAAATAGCCTTTTGTGAAGTTTGAGCAGGTAATTAAAATCCAAATCGCCCTTGGGTGGCTTATTCTTTATTGCTGCACGGATAACGGTGCAGATTTTACGTTCTACCTCTTCCAAGTCCTCGTTGTTCATTATATTTAGTTTGTTTTTCAGAATATGAGTGCCCGCGTAGCAATATTTAGGGTCGTATTCGTAATCGTAATCATATCTCATTTTGCTTTACAAGATGCTTCTTTCTTGTATTGCTCAATAAGAGAGCGCGCAGAAACTTCCCCGGATAGCATTCTTTTAAGATTTTTAATCTCTTCTTCTGTACATTTCATGCCTTCTAACGCCATACATCCTACAGTGTTTCTTATTGTTCTCTCCATTTTATTCATTATAAGCATCCTCTTTCTCCTTTCCTTGTTTAGTACTTATATAAACAGGGAAAGCGTAGGCTTATCGCTAAAACTATCAGGGATAACACCCTATTTATTTATAGTCTTATTGTAGCATTTTATGCATTCTTTTGCAAATTTGCTTCTGAAAGATAGTCTAATAAGCGGAAATCATTATTTGAACTTCTCCCAAAGAAAGATACTTGTCTGATTGAATCCGGCTTAAACAAGCTTATTATTCGTCATTTCTCAATCATCGAAGAAGCCCAATGCATCACCTTCAATCAACTTATCCCACTCACTTTTGTTTTCTTTTTTGGATTGCTTTTGCTCAGATTCTTTTCTTTCCTTTTCGTTTTTTTCTCTAAAATTATCACTTTCTTTGCTTTTTCCAAATAGAAACATCTTTTTCCTCCTAATATACTATTTTTCTTATGTATCCCTTTTATCCCGACTTAAAAATACTGAATACTATTCCCCAATCGCTTTCAGCGATGCCATGCGGGCATGAATCTGCGTGGTATCAAAGACCGGAAGCGGCGAATCCTTCTGTTGTACTAAAAGCCCTATTTCAGTACAGCCAAGAATGACTCCTTCGGCTCCCCGTGCCTTTAGTGCTTCCATAATCCTGATATATTCATCTCTGGATGAATCATTAATGATTCCAAGACAAAGTTCATCATAAATAACATGATTGACCAGCTCCACATCCTGCTCATTCGGAATAATAACATCAATGCCGCTGTCCCGAATTCTATCCCTGTAAAACTCCTGGGTCATCGTATACTTCGTTCCGAGAAGAGCGACTTTTTGAATATGATGTGCTTTCAATTCTTCCGCCGTGGCATCTGCAATGTGAATAATCGGAATAGATATTCTCTCCTGAATTTGCGGAACGACCTTATGCATCGTATTGGTGCATATAACAATAAAATCTGCTCCTGCCTTTTCCAGATTCCGAGCCGCAGTTGCCAGAATATCTGCACTTCTGTCCCACTCCCCCTTTGCCTGACATTCCTCAATCTCAGCAAAATCAACACTATATAAAAGAATCTTTGCCGAATGGAATCCGCCAAACTTCTCTTTAATCGTTTCATTAATAATCTGGTAATATGTAACTGTGCTTTCCCAACTCATACCACCGATTAATCCTATTGTTTTCATTAGCTTTTACCTCCATAAATACCGGTGAGTCCTATATTATATTGTCAAAAGACAAAATAATATGAAATTCCTGTTCATTTTCAAACAACATTTTATCATATGCAGACAACTTAATCTAGTGTAAAGATTTCGTTAAGATGTTATTTTGGTATCAGTGAATTCACGTTAACAGTTAATCGCATTATGAAATGAAAAAGGAGAAGAACTATGAGGAAGTCAAAAAAAGTAATATCTTTATTTTTAGCAGCAATGATGGTTGCAGGTATCGTTGGTTGTTCCGGAAATGCCGCTGCAGAAGCGCCGGCAGCTCCCGCGGCAGAGGCAGCAGCAACAGAAGCTCCTGCTGAAGCAGCGGATGCAACAGCCGAAGCTCCTGCAGATGCAACAGCAGCAGTTGAAGAAGCAACTATCGTATTAGGACACTTTGGTG
>JAAYYM010000228.1 GCA_012515365.1 Clostridia bacterium | reverse complement strand
TAAAATCATGTAAAGCTTCGTATCTTCTTTTTCTTCGATTAGCGCTCCTACCCGATGCAAAAACTGTTTCCAATCTCCGTCTACATAAATATTGTCTTCTTTCTGTATGGAATCGCGAAAATGCAACCAACTGTAAGTGGTAAACTAAATCCAGCAGATTTTGGCAATTAATTTCCAGCAATTATCAAACCTCACTGAGATGATGATATACTGTCATCCGGAGGTGAAGAAAGGATGATTGAGTGGATGATTTATACCAAAATCCATGAGCTTAAAAATAATGGGCTCAGAAAAACACAGGTTGCACGAAGACTGAATATTAACAGAGAAACAGTCAGCACCTACTGGGATATGTCCCCCAGTGAATACGCAGCCAAAGAGGCTGCATCGAAGAAGCGTAAGAAAAAGGCTGACGAGTACAAAGAGTTTGTACTTGAATGTCTCACGAAATATCCGGATATGTCTGCAGCGCAGATTTATGACTGGATTAAGGAACGGACATGCCTGGAAACATTAGATTTCCAGAAACGTGCTTTTCGTAGCTATGTACAGGCAATTCGTGAGGAATACGATATCAAAAAGCCTGTATCATCAAGGCAATATGAAGCTGTGGAAGAACTGCCGATGGGACAACAGGCACAGGTGGATATGGGCGAAATAAGTCTGGAAACGACCACCGGAAGAAAGCGAAAGGTCTATTGCTTTGTAATGGTACTTGCTCATTCCAGATATAAGTTTATTCTGTGGCAGGAACGTCCGTTTACAACAGACACTTTTAAAACAGCCCACATGAAGGCCTTTGAATTCTATGGGGGAAGACCAAGGGAAATCGTTTATGATCAGGACAAGATACTTGCAGTCAGTGAAAATCACGGAGATATCATTTATACGGAAGATTTTCAAAGTTATGTAGATGAAGTGAAATTTGAAGTATTTCTGTGTCACGGTGCGGATCCGGAATCCAAGGGAAAAATTGAAAATGTAGTAAAGTATGCAAAGCATGGTTTCGCCAAACACCGGATATTCAGTGACATAGACAGTTTTAATGCAGACTGCATTGCCTGGTTAGAAAGAACCGGAAATGCCGAAGAACACGGCACAACAAAAAAGATACCGGCGGAAGTATTCACCCTCGAAAAGGAATACCTTACACCAGTATCTAATCACAGTTTTTGTGCTGCTACAGAAAGTATAACCTATCAGGTTAGAAAAGACAACATCGTTTTATATAAAGGGAACCGTTATCGTGTACCCAAAGGGACTTACTGTCCCGGCAAAAAGGTTTATATGGTGGTAGAAAATGAAACCATTTCCATTACGGATAGTCTGACCGGAGAAATATATGCAACCCACCCATTATGTCACGATAAAGGGAAACTGATTGGCCAGAAACGTGTGGAAAGGGATAAAAGCAAAACGCTTCTGGAGCAGGAACGCCTCATTCAGGAATTGTTTGAGAATGATGAACTGGTACAGCCTTTTCTGGAACATATCCATGAAGCAAAGCCACGCTACTATCGTGACCAGTTAGGTGTAATCCGCAGATTATTTGAAGAATGGAATGCTGATGCTGTAAAGCGCGGTCTCAGATACTGCACAGAGAAGGAACTTTATTCTGCCAGTGATTTAAAATCAAGCATAATCTATCTGGAGCAGGTGCTTTCTGATAAGCAGAAAACCAAAAAGAATACAAGACCGGTACTCCCGGAAAAATATCGTGGGAATCACGTGGAAGTCAGAGATTTAAGCGTTTATGAGAATGCAATGGAAAGGAGTGCCGCAAATGGATAATCTACAGGAAATCAGGGCATATGCAACTACACTTAGCCTGGTACATACAAAGAATGAATTGGAGAAACTGATTCATGAAGCAGAAAGAAAAGAAGTAAGCTACACAGAGTTTTTGAAAGACGTTCTTGGCAGTGAAATCCGCCATCGTCAGGATAAGGCAAAAGAAAGAAGAATTAAGGAGGCCGGTTTCCCTTATCAAAAATATTTAAAGGATTTCGATTTGACGTTTTGTCAGTCAATAACAAAAAAACAGCTGAATCAGTTGTCGGAACTAAACTGGATTGATGGTATTTACAACCTTATACTCTCCGGTCCGCCCGGTGTAGGAAAAACACATCTTGCCATTGCGCTTGCCTATAAGGCGTGCGAAGAAGGTTATAAAGTCAGTTATACAACCATGCAGTCACTGATGCAGACGCTTCGGACGCATGAAATAGACCGTCGAAGTAAAGCGAAAATGAACCGGATACAGAAATCAAACCTGCTGGTGGTGGATGAAGTAGGGTATCTGCCCATTACTTCTACAGAAGGTAATCTATTCTTTCAGCTGATATCCGAGCTACAGGAGCAGACATCCATTATCATTACTACCAACAAAGGGTTTGAAGAATGGGCTGAATTTCTGGATGACGCAGCACTGGCAACCGCTATTCTGGACAGACTGTCTTACCGCTGTGACCGCATTCAGATGTCCGGTAAAAGTTATCGTTTGGAAAATCGCAAATCATTTTTGAGCAAAGGAGATGCCACAGATGAAATTTAATAAATATTTACCTTTGGAAACAAGAGAATTTCTAGAAAAACAGTATAAGGAATATATCAAAGAAACCCCTATGACCAAGAAAGAGCAACGTGTCTTAAGAGAATGGGTAAAAGATGGCCATAGCGTTTATGAAAATGCATCTCTCGCATGTGCTGAGGGAGGAGTTCCTGTTGAATTCCTGACAGTATGGCGTGATGAAGAATATATCCGCCAGCACACGAAAGGAATGAGCCCGGAAGAAACAAGAAAGTTTGCCCTGAATTACTATGGTTGGGATGATGACGAAGCTGAAGCAGACCAGGAAAGTCTTGGAGAAGCCTTAAAGAGAATGGAAGAAATGGAACTTCCGTTTCAATAAAAAAATGCCCACGGAGCAATCCGTGGGTGTATATAAAATGCTGGTGCTTAATTGCCAAAAAATGCTGGAAATTAATTGCCATATTTTGCTGGAAAGTACTTGCCGTTTACAC
>JAAYYM010000027.1 GCA_012515365.1 Clostridia bacterium | reverse complement strand
TCCAGCAGTCATGTAAGGTCCAGATAACTCTTCTCTTCGAACTTTTTAAATAACGGAATAAGATCTTGATATTCAGATAATAACCGTGAATATTATGAAGATGAATGATATCTGGATCAAAATCCTCGATTACCCGAATCAGTTCTTTCGTTGCACGAGCAGAATAAAAACCCTGTCGGTCTGTCAGTCTGCTCAGTCCGCCATGTACATACATATCATAGTCTGAGCCAATTCTATATGCGCGATATCCAGCCGGTGCGCCACCTCTGCCATATGCAACCATACATTCATAGCCGTGATTTTCAAGAACATCATAGAGTCCCGTAACCAGACGTCCGACGCTGCCTGTTCCACATACTGTGTTGATCAGCATGACCTTTCTCGTTTCCATCATATTGAGAGAATTCAATGTACTAAGCGGATCAATATACTCTACTTGCTGTATCTCATTATTAATTTCATATCTATCCATTTTCTTTCACCCTTACTATCATAGCTGACTCAATCCCCCCAGATCTGCCACTACTGATTTGATTCTATTTCTCCAAGGATCAGCTTGATCACCCGCTGCTGTCCCTTATGGAATTCTTTTGCTAATTGCAGCTTTCTCATTTCTTTTCGTACTTTTGGCGTGTCAATCAGCCATTTAACCGTCTGGATCACTGTTGCGTCGTCCTGTTCCACACCGATTCCCAAATTGATAAATCCATTCTGGATCCCTGCAAACACATGCTCCGCCTCACGTTTATTCTGTGCCAGTACGATCGACGGTACGCCCATGCTGGCCAGTTCATATACCGTTCTTCCCTGTGAAGTAATGGCAAGGTCCATTTTGTTCATGTATGCACTGACTCTCTTTACATCCGTGTGTACATAGATCTGATTCTTTGAATCATCTTGTATCAGTTCTTTATTCGCATAAGCAAATCCTAAAATAAAATGAAACTCAATAGAAGGATATGCCTGATGAAGCTCCTTGCTGATTTTGTAAAGTCTTCCTGTTAAATCAGATGGATCCGCACCGCCGAATATGATCATGATCTTTTGTACACTCTCTGAAAATTCCTTCGGAATCTCCTCAAGGAACTCATCGCGAATACAAAAATATTTCGAACCATAATATTCATTGTGAAGCTTTTCGCCCTTTTCATACAAAGCATTGATAACGGCATCTGCGTATTTTGCGCCAGGTCCGATATCTTCAAAGTTAACGACCCGTTCCGCATATCTGGTTACCATTTTCATATAGTCTTCGGTTGTATTTAAAATGTCATTGACAACAATATCCGGTTGATAATCCGCCAGCAATGCTTCAAATTCCTGATCATCCTTTACTACTTTATATGGGAAATAAGATTCCTTTATTTTTTGAATACCCATGTCGCTTTGATCGTCTAATACAAACAGAAACTGATGTCCTGTAAGCTTATAGGCAAATGTAAGGCAACGATAAATATGTCCCATGCCAAGCTTTTGTTTTCCAACAGTCCGAAATAAGATTTTTTTTCTTTTCAAAATACTTTCTGCTACAATCCAGTCTGCTTCAGTATCAATATCTACAGACTCATCTGACGGAATTTCAAAAATATTAACTCTCTCACCAATACGTCCGGCATCTGAGACACAAGATCTCTTTGTGATAAAGAATCCACCTGTCTCCACATAATTCTTTGGAAGTTCCTGACTATTCAGGCGCTTCTCATAGTTTTTGGTGATAACACCATCAACTTCTTTCCATGACAAATGCGGCTGATTGGTGGCTGAGAGAATCGTATCAAATTCCGACTGCTCAAAAAACAAAATTGCTTTTTCAAGTGTTTCAGCCTTTAATGTAGGAGAAGTTGCCTGCATAGTGATTACGATATCATAGCGAACCTGCTTTTGCGCTTCCATATAGAGCAAAGCATGATTAATAACAGGATCCAGTGTTACCCGATCTGTTGCAAGTTCTTTTGGACGTGCTATGACAGTGACGCCCATTTTTGCTACTATTCCACCTAGTTCTTCATCATCTGTCGAAACTGCTATATCTAAATCTAATTTATCCTGCAGACCCCTTGCATTTTCTATTGCATAGCAAATCAAAGGGCGGCCACACATCAGACGGACATTTTTCCTTGGAATTCTTTTTGATCCGCCTCTGGCAGGAATCACGATTAGTGTTTTCATTGTTTGCCTCCACATAGCCTCTTGATCAAACAGTGCTACTGTTTCATGTGTTTCACTTTATTTTTAATAATACCTATCCCGTACATTATATCATGTCTTCTCATAATTGCAAAAGTTATCAGTATCAGCACTGAAACTACATATCTTAACAGAATCACATCATATAAGCTACATAAAATCATCCCTATCACAAAGCTGATCGCCATCATGACAAACATATAGCTGTTTGCATAAACCTTCTGCTTCATCACAAAACGAGTGGTAATATAGTGAAACAGTAATAAGAACAGATAGCTGATCAAGGTTGTATATGCTGCTGAAATGTAGCCAAATCTTGGAATTGCAAGATAGTTCAAGACATAGTTAACAACTGCTGCTGCGATAGAGCTGACTGCAATGATTGGTGTCTTTTTATAAAACAATTCAACATTGACATAGTTCGTATAAAAATACTGTGCCAGAGTTCCTAACGCTACAGGCGGAATAACCCATTTAGCCACCCAGTATGCCTTTGCATTGGGGGATAAAATGATCAAAGCTTCTGGAGCAATACACACAAATCCTATCGTTAAAAAGCATCCCAGTATGACAAGCTTCTTTTGATTTTTCCTGATATTCTCCCGCTTCTCTTCATTGAGCTGCTCGTTGAACCATGGAAGCCATGCCTGTCCGATTGCATTCGTAAAAATCGATAAAAGTGTAGCAAATCCATAGCCAAATGTATACAAACCGGCTTCAGCCTCTCCACATATATCACGTATCATGATGCGATCCACCTGGGCAAGCACAACCAATGCCAAAGCATGTGGGATCATTGGCAAACCTATTTTTAAAGCATACTCCCAATATTCTTTCTTATAAAATGTCTTTCCACTCTTTAAAATCCGTATATAGAACCATAGCCCCAGCAAAAATGTCGTTATGATGCTTCCGATAATTTTTCCGATGTATCTCTGATCTTTAAATACCAGCATCAAAATAATGGACATGGCGACCGTTCCGATACAGATGATCAATGAGATCAGTATGTTTTCTTTATAGCGATACTCATACCGGTATTTCTGAAGTGCATACTCTACCGACGGTGAAATGACCAGATATACAAACAACACAATGATCAATGGTACTTCATATTTCATCCATGCCGAAAGCTGTTCTCTGAACATAAATGCCAAAAGCAGTACCACCGCTGCAAAGGTGCTGGAAAGACCCTGAAGTGACGAAAGATATTCATCAAACTTATCCTTAAAATCAATTTTTGCCCGTCCTATACTGTATACAACACAAAGACAGGTGAAAATATTGAAAATCTCTATCCATGAATTAAATGTGTTGGCAGTTCCGTAATCACTTGTCGAAAGCATACTGGTATAAATCGGCGTTGTAATAATAGCTACACCGCGTATTGCAATACTGGATATCGTATACCATACGCCTGATACAAGAACGCGGTTACCTTTATTTTTCATCTATTTGATCATCCCATCCATCAGAATTGTATCTTCTGCAATCAATTCCACTGCTTGTTTTCCAATCAGTTCATCAAGTCGTGTTGGTGAAATACCTGTGCCCGGTCGTTTGAAAGTCAGCATTTCTCGTCTGATAACAGTGCCTTTAGGAATTTCTACTGCTGCCACCACAGAACGTCTTGCATTTTGCCTTGCAGTCTGCTCAGTAGCAAGACACTGAATGGTACCATCTCCGCAAATCTGGTCAATAAAATCAATTCCCTTTATAATCCGTCTTGCATCTTCCGGATCCATTGCATGATAATGATCATTTCCACTTAAGGTTTTATCAAGTGTAAAATGCTTTTCTACACACATTGCACCCAATAAGTAAGCTGCTTTAACGACATCACAATCCATTGTCGGTTTCGTATGATCTGAGTACCCGATCACAAGATCAGGAAACTGCTTTTTTAAAGAGGCTATTTTATTTAGATTTGCATCCTGATATGGCGTTGGATATTCTAATACACAATGCATCAAGACCAACATCTGTTGATTGCAGCTACGAATCGTCTTAACAGCACGTTCGATTTCATCAAGCTCAGATGCACCTACTGATAAAATAATTGGTTTATTTTTTTTTGCCTGATATTCGATAAACGGAAGATTGGAAAGATCAGAAGAAGAAATCTTATACACGTTCATAAGCTCATCTAAATAATCTGCTGATTCAAAATCAAAAGCAGTCGACAGAAATTCGATCTGCTGCTCATCCGCATACGCCTTTAATTCTTGATACTGGGTATATCCAAATGAGTCGAATTTTTTAAACAATTCATATTGTGATGTTGTCGTTTCTTCTGTGGTATCCCAATAAGACGGGGATGCCTTCGCTGCCAGCGTTTCTGCTTTATAGGTCTGAAACTTTACTGCATGGATACCGGCATTCTTAGCCTCAAATATCATATTCTTTGCTGCTTCTAAAGGTGTAATCCCATCCTTTACGGCAATGTCATAATAATTGACTCCTATTTCTGCGATCAAAACAAATTTTCCTTCAGATAATCGTTCACAAATCGTACTTTTTATCATTGTTCTATTGTTCCCTTCCATGCTCTTTCATCCATACTTCATAGCCTGTGTTATAAAAATCTTTCAGGACAGATAATTCATGATCAAATTTGGGATCTCTTGCTTCTTTCCCTGCTAAGATTTTTTCCGCCTGATCCATCAGATAAAAGACATTTAATTCAAAACCAATCTCCTTTACGGTTGCAAGATATGCTGCACAGGAATGTTCGTTATCAATCTCTCCAAATGTCCTGATCAGCTCGGGCAGATCCTCAAAACTTCTCGCCCGCATAATGCCATCTACCATGGCAAATGGAACATCACCAAACAGAATCGATTTCTTGCCAAGCAGTGCTGCCTCAAATGCTGCCGTTCCTACGATCGTCACAACTCCTTTTGCATTTGCAAGCCATGGTTTGGGATCATGATAGTAATTGATCTGTACCAGGCGTACATTATGAAGCTCCTTCACTTTTTTATAAAACTCTATGCTTCGTTCCCCAAGCATCGCCTGATGTTCTTTCACATAAAGCTTCCAGCCTACAGGCAATGATTTCGACACCTGTTCGATCAGATTACATTCATCTACATAATAAGATGCCTTTACAAACACGGTCGACTCCGGAATCAGATGAAGCGGCATATAAACATAGTTTTCCCCCTCAACAGGATTTTCAAATAATTTGTTTTTGCCCATGTACTTTCGCCGACGTAGTTCAGTCTGTAAATAATGTCTGATATAAGGCATACTCGGTGCATATAAAATTTTATTCGTTCGTTTCAGCTTTAAATTCTTCTTCGTAATATCCATATTCCAGAAATAATGAAGCTTTCCGCGCATCACACGTGCAATCCAAAACAGACTGCTTCTGGTATACTGTGAAGTAACTGTTCCCGCAAATTCCTTATTCATGATTGAATTTTCTTTACGGAAATGATTAATATAATCATACATCTCCTGCAGCTCTTCTTTTGTTTTTTTCAAATTTTTCTGATAGGTTTTTTCTACATATGGATCGATTCCGATCGTATTCTGAAAGGTTGGATATTTATATAAACCAAATTTTGAATACTCAATCGTAATATATGGAATTTCTTGTTTATAAGCAATCTCATTGATGATCGTGCGTTGAAGCTCTGCATTATCAAAATCCAAAATCATATCTGGTTTAAACTCGTCAAAAATCTTAAGGATTTTTTTATAATTCAGTTCCAGCCAATACATATTTTCATCATAGTTTGTTACGGACCAATAATAACGAAAATGATAATGCTTGGTATTTTCCTGCGAACTCATTAACTGAAGATTCAAATTCTTAAAATGCGTATACTTTTTCTCTATTTCTTCCAGATACTGAATGTCCACAGGGGATCCTTCCGCCTTAAGTCCTGCTGTATACTGATCGCAAATATCTCTTACATCATACAGCTTTACATTTGGAAGCTCTTCTTTAAACTTATAGTAAGAATTCTGGTTATAATAGCATTTATTATAACTGCATTCGGTTGACATAATGTAAAAAGCAGCCACTTCATTCTCTTCTGACAGCTCTTTTGCCAGAAACCATAATGGCATAGAATATGTTTCTCGACAGATAAACAATATTTTTTTATGAGTCAAATGATTTTTACGCAC
>JAAYYM010000227.1 GCA_012515365.1 Clostridia bacterium | reverse complement strand
TTCTTTTAAGTCCTGTGATGATCTTGTCGTTCTTATCTTCGCCATATTTTAATGCAATTCTAATTGTTTTGAAGTTTCCATCATCAACGATATCGTATTTTCTGATATATCCTTCTTTCAAAAGAATATCTGCAATAGCGACTTTCATTTTTGAAACTGGAACATCAACTGTATCATGTTTTGCAGTATTTGCATTACGAATTCTTGTAAGCATATCTGCAATCGGATCACTCATTGTCATTTAAGTCTTCCTCCTTTTCTTACCAACTCGCTTTTTTTACGCCCGGAATCTGGCCTTTGTATGCTAATTCACGGAAGCAAATTCTGCAAATTCCGTATTTTCTTAAATATGCGTGTGGACGTCCACAAATTCTGCAGCGGTTATATTCTCTGGTAGAGAATTTTGGTTTGCGCTGCTGCTTAATTTTCATTGCTGTCTTTGCCATGTTTTACCTCCCTTTCAGTTTTGTTCTCCTTAAAGGAAAACCCTGTACATGACGCGCATTGTATTATTTTGCGAAAGGCATATTAAACTGTGTTAACAGCTCACGTGCTTCTTCATCAGTTTTCGCCGTAGTTACAAAAATAATATCCATACCTCTAACTTTATCAACCTTATCATATTCGATTTCAGGGAAAATCAATTGTTCCTTAATACCTAATGCATAATTTCCTCTGCCATCGAACGCATTAGGATTAACACCTCTAAAGTCACGTACACGTGGCAAAGCAAGATTGATCAAACGATCAACAAATTCATACATTTTTTCTCCACGTAAGGTTACTTTACATCCAATTGGCATACCTTCTCTGATTTTGAAGTTAGCAACTGAGTTTTTAGCTCTTGTTAATACAGCTTTCTGTCCTGAAATGGTTTCAAGATCTTTTACTGCAGCATCCAATAATTTTGCGTTATCTTTAGCTTCTCCAACGCCCATGTTGATAACAACCTTATCAAGCTTTGGAACTTCCATAACGTTTTTATATTCAAACTTTTTTGTTAAGTTTGCTACGATCTCGTCTTTATATAAGTCTTTCAATCTACTCAACGTCTGCGACCTCCTCTCTGTTCGTATTAATCAATCACATCGCCTGTTGATTTGGCATAACGTACTTTTTTGTCTTTCTCAATCTTAATTCCTACTCTTGTAGGTTTGCCCTTGTGAACATACATTACGTTAGAAGCATCAATAAAAGCTTCTTTCTGAACGATACCGCCATTCTGATTAGCCGGTGATGGTTTTGTATGTTTAGAAACCATGTTAACACCTTCTACCAAAAGCTTGCCGTCTTTTTTGTTTACAAGCACAACTTTTCCTTCTTTGTCTTTGTCTTTACCGGCGATCACTTTAACAGTATCACCTTTTTTAATTTTCATCATTGACATTCGTTGGCACCTCCTTATAATACTTCAGGAGCCAAGGAAACAATTTTCATAAATTGTTTGTCACAAAGCTCTCTGGCTACTGGTCCAAAGATACGAGTTCCTCTAGGAGTCTTGTCATCTTTGATAATAACAGCAGCGTTTTCGTCGAATCTGATATAAGAACCGTCTTTACGACGAGCTCCTTTTACCGTACGTACTACTACGGCCTTTACAACATCGCCTTTTTTTACAACACCACCGGGTGTTGCATCTTTAACTGTAGCAACGATGATATCACCGATGTTTGCATATCTTCTTGTAGAACCGCCTAACACTCTAATGCAAAGGAGTTCTTTTGCGCCTGTGTTATCAGCAACTCTAAGTCTGGTTTCTTGCTGTATCATGCTAATTCTCCTTCCGTCCTACTTAACTTTCTCAACAATTTCGACAAGTCTCCATCTCTTGTCCTTAGAGATAGGCTTTGTCTCCATTACTTTAACTGTGTCGCCAATATTACATTCATTGTTTTCGTCATGAGCTTTCAGCTTATATGTCTTCTTTACGATCTTCTTGTAAAGAGGATGTTTTACATGGTTCTCGATTCCCACAACGATGGTCTTATCCATTTTATTGCTTAGTACCTTGCCGGTACGAGTTTTTCTAAGATTTCTTTCCACGTTTTATTCTCCTCTCCCTAAGCCTGCGCTTTCGCTTTTTCAGCGATGACAGTCTGAATTCTCGCAATATTCTTTCTTACTTCTTTGATTCTGCTTGTGTTGTCTAACTGATTCGTAGCATTCTGGAATCTCAAATTGAAGAGTTCTTTCTTAGCATCTACTAAATCCTGCGCTAATTCTGCAGCTGATTTATCATTCAATTCTTTTACAAATACACTAGTTTTCATTTGCTACACCGCCTTCCAAGTCTGCCTTAGAAACTATCTTGCACTTGCAAGGAAGCTTGTGTGTTGCAAGACGAAGAGCTTCACGTGCGATTTCTTCAGATACTCCTGAGATTTCGAACATTACACGTCCTGGCTTTACAACAGCTACCCAATATTCAAGTGTTCCTTTTCCGGAACCCATACGAGTTTCAGCTGGCTTTGTTGTTACAGGTTTATCAGGGAAGATTTTGATCCATACCTGACCACCACGTTTAATATAACGTGTCATAGCAACACGGGCTGCTTCGATCTGATTTGATTTGATCCAACATGGTTCAGTAGCGACGATACCGTATTCACCATTTGAAATTCTGTTGCCTGTTAAAGCTTTTCCTTTCATGCTGCCACGGAATTGTTTACGTCGTTTTACTCTTTTTGGCATTAACATTATTTATCGCTCCCTTCCTTTGCTGCTTTGGTTGGAAGGATCTCGCCTTTGTAGATCCATACCTTTACTCCCACTTTACCGTAAGTGGTATCTGCTTCAGCGAATCCATAGTCAATATCTGCTCTTAAAGTCTGAAGAGGAATTGTTCCCTCGCTGTAAAACTCTGTACGAGCCATATCTGCTCCGCCAAGACGTCCTGAAACTGATGTTTTAATACCTAAAACTCCTGATTTCATTGTTCTTGACATTGTTGATTTCATAGCTCTTCTGAAAGATACACGGTTTTCAAGCTGCTGTGCAATGTTTTCTGCAACAAGCTGAGCTTCTCTGTCCGGTCTCTTGATTTCTTTGATATCAACAACAAGTTTTTTATCTGTGAATTTCTGAATTTCTTTCTTTGTTATCTCGATTTCCTGACCGCCTTTACCGATGATCACACCTGGTTTTGCAGTAAAGATGATAACTTTTACTCTGTCAGATGCTCTTTCGATTTCGATCTTTGATACACCTGCATTATACAATTTCTTCTTAAGGTATGTTCTGATGTTGTAGTCTTCAACCAGGAAGTCTGCAAAATCGCC
This sequence comes from Clostridia bacterium, assembly GCA_012515365.1. The sequence goes on along the minus strand of JAAYYM010000227.1, from coordinate 5,685 downwards.
TTCTGCATACCATTTAGAATCCCAATCCTTGATAACGCCGACTCTTAAGCCGTGAGGATTAACTTTCTGTCCCATTATTTGCCTCCTTATCTTTCATCAAGCACGATCGTAATGTGGCTCATTCTCTTTTCGATTCTGTACGCTCTACCCTGTGCTCTCGGTCTAACTCTTTTCATTGTCGGTCCCTTATTTGCATAACACTCCGCAATGTATAAGTTTTCAACATTCATGCCATTATTGTTTTCTGCATTCGCGATTGCAGATTCTAATAATTTCTTAATAATGCTTGATGCATATCTTGGATTGTATGTCAGCAGCGCTAATGCAGACTGAGCATCTTTACCTCTTATGGCATCCAATACGAAACATGCTTTCTGAACTGAGACTCTTGCATAAGATAACTTTGCAGATGGTCTGGTATCCTTATTCGCATTTCTTTCTCTTTTTATTTGGGATCTATGTCCTTTTGCCATGGATGAAACCTCCTTTCAAAATTATCCTATTATCTAACCTTAGATTTCTTTTCGTCTTTTCCATGTCCTCTGTAAGTTCTTGTAGCAACAAACTCACCAAGTTTATGTCCAACCATATCTTCTGTTACATATACAGGTACATGTTTTCTTCCATCGTGTACTGCGATTGTATGTCCCACAAACTGAGGGAAAATCGTAGAACGACGTGACCATGTCTTAATTACCGATTTGCTTCCGCTTGCATTCATAGCATCCACTTTGTTTAATAAGCTTTTGTCTGCAAATGGTCCTTTTTTAAGTGATCTTGCCATTATTATTCTCCTCCCTTATCTACTTGATTGTCTTACCATCGCGACGACGTACAATCAACTTATTGGATTTCTTGTTTTTCTTTCTTGTCTTCAAACCAAGTGCAGGTTTGCCCCATGGTGTAGATGGACCTGGACGTCCGATACCTGTCTTACCTTCACCACCACCGTGTGGATGGTCATTAGGGTTCATGACAGAACCACGAACTGTAGGTCTGAATCCCATATGGCGTGTACGACCTGCTTTACCAATATTGATAAGGCTGTGGTCACCATTTCCAACAACACCGATTGATGCTCTTGCGATGATTGGAACCATTCTCATTTCTCCTGATGGAAGTCTGAGAGTTGCATATTTTCCTTCTTTCGCCATTAACTGAGCGCTGTTTCCTGCTGAACGAACAAGCTGTCCGCCTTTTCCAGGATATAATTCAATGTTGTGTACCTGTGTACCAACTGGAATTTCTGATAATGGAAGGCAGTTACCGATTCTAACTTCGGCTTCTGGTCCATTCATAACTTTCATGCCATCTGTCAGTCCTTCTGGAGCAAGGATGTAAGCTTTTTCTCCGTCAGCGTAGCAGATTAATGCAATGTTAGCTGTTCTGTTTGGATCATATTCGATTCCAAGTACAGTTGCCTGTACACCATCTTTTCTTCTTTTAAAATCAATAATTCTGTATTTTCTTCTAGATCCGCCTCCACGATGTCTGACAGTAATTTTACCCTGATTGTTACGTCCGGCATTTTTACTAAGAGAAGTACAAAGTGATTTTTCAGGTGTGTCTTTTGTGATTTCTGAAAAATCCGAACCAGTCATCTGTCTTCTGGAAGGTGTATATGGGTTGTAGGTTTTAATTCCCATTGTCAATATCTCCTTTTCTTTCTGCAAACGCGTTTATCCGGCATCTGCATATTTATTCTCACGCTTGATTTGCGTATGTGCGGGATAAGTTCTTATCCGAATCGTTCTTCTTAAAGTCCTTCGAAGATCTCGATATCTTTACTGTCTGCAGTAAGCTGAACAATAGCTTTTTTTGTCTTAGCTGTTTTTCCGACTGCTGCTCCACGTCTTTTCTTTTTACCATCCAAGTTCATGGTGTTAACACTTTTAACCTTTGTTCCTGCAAACATTTTTTCTACAGCTTCTTTGATCTGTGTTTTGTTTGCTTCTGTATGAACTAAGAATGTGTATTTCTTTTCTCCCATACCTTCCATACTTTTCTCAGTAATGACCGGTTTGAGAATGACATCATAATATTGTACGTTTGCCATTATGCATACACCTCCTCGATTGCTGCAACACTTGCCTTTGTAGCAATGACTGTGCTGTATTTCATCACATCATATACATTTAAGGTGTTTGTTGAAGTTGTGATTACATCCGGAATGTTTCTTGCTGATAAAACAACATTCTGATCATTTCCGTCAATGATAACCAATGCTTTGTTAACTTTCAGGTTGTTAAGAACCTCCTGAAACTTCTTTGTTTTGATTTCGTCAAACTTAAGTTCATCTAAAACGATGAATTTGTCAGCCTGTACTCTTGATGTTAACGCTGATTTAAGAGCAATTCTCTTCTCTTTTTTATTCAGCTTAAATGAATAATCTCTTGGTACTGGAGCAAATACCACTCCGCCACCTGTCCACTGTGGAGAACGTGTTGAACCCTGTCTTGCATGACCGGTTCCTTTCTGTCTCCAAGGTTTTCTTCCGCCACCAGAAACTTCAGAACGTGTCTTAGCTTTCTGTGTTCCCTGACGATTATTTGCAAGCTGCTGTACTACAGCCATATGAACTAAATGCTCGTTAACTTCGATGCCGAATATTGCATCATTTAAGTCCATCTTGCCTACTTCTTTGCCTTCCATATTATAAACAGCTACGTTAGCCATCTCAATTCCTCCTTTCCATATATAGTATTACATTGCCTTAACGGTTTCTTTGATTGTAACCAATGATTTCTTAGGTCCTGGAACTGCTCCTTTTACAAGAAGAAGATTGTTTTCTACATCCACTCTGACAATTTCAAGATTCTGGATTGTGATCTTCTTGCATCCCATATGTCCAGGCATTTTTTTGCCTTTAAACACACGGCTAGGGCTTGAACATGCTCCATTAGATCCTGCATGGCGATGGAATTTAGAACCATGTGCCATAGGTCCTCTTGACTGACCATGTCTCTTGATTGCACCTTGGAATCCTTTACCTTTTGAAATAGCTGTTGCATCAATCTTATCTCCTGCAGCAAAGATGTCTGCTTTGATTTCCTGTGCAAGTGTGTACTCTTCTGAGTTATCGAATTTGAATTCTCTAACATATCTCTTTGAAGATACTCCAGCTTTTTCAAAATGACCTTTTTGGGCTTTTGTAACACCATTTCTATGGATTACTTCTTTTTTACCGCTCTTGTCCTTATTTGTGATTTTGTCCTTCTTATCAACAAAACCAACCTGAACTGCGCTGTATCCATCATTCTCCACTGTCTTAACCTGTGTAACAACACAAGGACCAGCTTCTAATACAGTCACGGGAGTAAGCACTCCGTCTTCGTTGAAGATTTGAGTCATTCCGACTTTCGTAGCTAAAATAGCTTTCTTCATTTCCTTTTTTCCTCCTTTTTTTCTACAGAGGAACGGTAATTTCTGCACCGTTCTTACTAGTAGAGGGTTTCATTTTCTTACTTGTTTTTCATTTTGATATCGATGTAAACACCAGCCGGCATCTCTAATCTTGATAAAGAATCAACCGTCTTCTGTGTTGGTGTAATGATATCGATGAGTCTCTTGTGAGTTCTCTGCTCGAACTGCTCTCTGGAATCTTTGTACTTGTGTACAGCTCTAAGAATGGTAATAACCTCTTTCTTAGTAGGAAGTGGAACCGGTCCGCTTACCTGTGATCCGTTTTTCTTAACAGTTTCGATGATTTTTTTCGCTGATGCATCAACTAATTGATGATCATAGGCTTTTAATGTGATTCTCATTACTTGAGTAGCCATAAAAAAAGTCGCCTCCTTTTCGCACTTTTCATTTTCATTCATATCGTTTCGATATAAATGTAAGTACGACAAGCGGTGACTGTACACTCTCCCGTGTGTGTCCTAATCGCGAACACTTTTCTTTCGCCTTTTCAGGCTTTCACACGTCGTTTCTACCTCTCATGTAGACATCTGAATTCGTACAGTGACTTGTCGCCAGTTTCCTAACATGACATTCGCTCCACGGAAAACCTATCAGTTTCTTCTATATATAATAGAATATTCTGATAGCAACCTCACGCTTCTACGCTATCAATGTCACAGCAAAAATAAGTATACACGAGATTTTTCGTGATTTCAAGCATTTTCTCATATAAATTGTATTTTTTTTAATACAATCCTATATTGTATCCCTTCTCTTAATCAAAGTTGAAATAGTCATAAATAATTTTTGATTGTCAATCGGTTTTGTCAGATAGCAGTCAATTCCGACATTTTGTGCTTTTTCGATATCCTCTGGGAACCCATTTGCAGAAACACCTATAATAGGTATAATCCTAGAATCCACTCTGCATGCCTCTCTGATTCTTCTGGATGCTTCGATTCCATCTACTTGTGGCATACGGATATCCATAAGGATACAGTCAAATCTCTTTTCCGGTGCTTCCATATAAGTCTGTATAGCTTCCTCTCCACCGCTCGCTTCCTCAAAGGTCATTCCTTCATATGCCAGCAACGAACCCAAAATCTTTCTGTTCATTTCATTGTCGTCAACAACCAACGCATGGCATCCCGTCAGATGATAATCAGGTATGCTTTCGATTTTATTGATTTTAATCGGCATCCCATCCTGATCCAGATGGTGGTCTAACATAATATGAATTGTGAAAACGCTTCCTTTTCCAATTTCGCTTTCCACTTTCACATCACCATTCATCAGTTTAATCAGATTATGCGCAATAGATAAGCCAAGCCCCATACTGGTAGGCTCGTTACGGTCCGATCTGCTTTCTCTTGCAAACGGTTTAAAGAGTTTCGGAATGAATGATTCACTGATTCCGATTCCTGTATCCGCAATTGTAAAGCAGATGGAGGATTTATTATTAAATACTGCTTCCTCTCTGATCTTAAAAGTTACTGTTCCTCCACTTGGTGTATATTTAATCGCATTAGACAGGAAATTAATCAATATCTGTTGCAGTCTGGATTTGCTTCCAATATAATTATACGGAAAATTATCCTCCATATCGACTTCAAATGACAAGCCGGCTTTCTCCATTCCCGGTGTCATAAGTGCCACAATCCTATCCAGCAGATCCGGAAGTGAAAACGGCTCCAAAGGCGCATCCGTACTAAACTGATCAGACTTTGTCATTTCTAAAATATCTGCTACGATAGAGTTCATGTAATTAACAGCATCTGATATTTTTTCTATGCTTGTTTTAAGTGCTTCTTTGTCATCCAGCTGTGTCTTTGCTTTTTCCGTCACTCCTGTGAGTTCACCCATCGGGGTTCGGATTTCATGCGCAATCTTTGACAGGAAATCGCTTTTTGCTTCGCTGGCCTGCTGTGCAATATTGAGCTTCTGTTCTGTATTTTCAAGCTTTTTCAGTCCCTGTTTCTGTGTTGTATAATCGACTAATGTGATTACACATCCGAGGATTTTATTTTCTGTAGTCCGATACGGAGCAACACGCATGAAAAATACTTTATTTTTCCCGGTTGTCACTTCTCGTTCATCTGGTACAAGCGTTTTCAATACATTGTCACAGATTTCCGAAATATCCACTGTCGGAAAATGATATGAAATAAATTTGAGAGATCTTCCTATATCATGATCCATAACGCTAAATTCAGAAGCCACATAATCAGTATATCGTCTGATGCTTAATTTGTTATCAACAAAAATGATACCAATCAAAGTAGA
>JAAYYM010000226.1 GCA_012515365.1 Clostridia bacterium | reverse complement strand
TGCGTTATTACCGTTTATGTTGGATTACGTGAACGATTTTCCTATTATATGTCTACGGCTTGCTATCTGCATATTCTGGTTATCAATATGATTTATTTCACCGCTACTTCCATTACCATTGCACGTTTTTATTGTTTGAAATTTTCTCATTCCGAGGATAAGATCATGCAGTATTCAAAAAAGCTGGAAGCACTTGCTTCCGTAGATGCACTCACAGGCCTGTTTAACCGCAGACATATGAACAAACATTTGGAAGAGCTGGAGCGTGATTATTTCAATGCCAGTCAACCCTTCTCGATCGTAATTGGAGACATAGACTTTTTCAAAAAAATCAATGATACCTACGGACATGATGCCGGTGACTATGTACTGACTGAGATTTCAAAGCTATTCCTTCGATTTATGAAAGGAAAAGGCGAAGTAGCAAGATGGGGTGGCGAAGAATTTCTATTTTCCTTTGAGGGAGATAATGCAGACTTCGTATTTGTCGAGCTGCATAATTTACGAACGCTGATCAAATCACATGAATTCAAATATAAAGATACGCTCATCCAGGTAACGGTGACTTTCGGACTGGAAGAGTATGATTCCGGAATCGGACTCGAAAATACAATTACCCGCGCAGACGCTAAGCTATACACGGGTAAAGTAGAAGGTAGAGACAGAGTGGTCTATTAAAGATCACTCTTTTTCATATTTCGTAAATACATATTCGATATCAAAGTAAGTCTGTTCTTCACTGTCAGCGGTTACTCTCCACTCCGGCATCTGATCCAGATTTGGGAAATAAGTATCTGCTTCATACTCATAATTCAGCTTTGTAATATGAGCAGTGTCACAATATGGCAGCATCATTTCATAAATACTTCCACCGCCAATGATATAGATATCTTCAGAACGATACTTTTTAAGCTCCTCTAAAAGCTCTTCCAGTGAATGAACAACAATCGCATCCTTCACTTTATAGTCCTTATTTCTTGATAAAATAATATTCGTTCTATTCTTAAGCGGAAGCCCATTAGGAAACGTTTCTAACGTTTTTCTTCCTAACACGACAACTTTTCCTGTCGTTTCCTCACGAAACATCTTCTGATCATTTGGAATACGTACCAGCAGTTGATTATCCTTGCCGATCGCCCAGTTTTTATCTACAGCTGCAATTAAATTCATATCGTCAGTCTCCTCGGGTTGGTTACACAGCTACAGGAATATTTTCTACCTGTGGTCCTGTGATATAATTTTCTACTTTAACATCATCTCTGGTGAACTGATAAAAATCATGGATTTCAGGATTCAGCCAGAATTTTGGTGCCTCATATGTCTCGCGCGTGATTAACTCCTTGATGATCGGGATATGTCTGTCATAAATATGCGCATCAGCAATTACATGTACAAATTCTCCTACATTCATGTCACATACCTGTGCCAGCATATGGATCAGAACAGAATACTGCACGACATTCCAATTATTTGCTGCCAGAATGTCCTGTGAACGTTGATTGAGAATCGCATTCAGGGTCAGTTTATCTTCCCCTTTTCTCTGCGTCACATTAAATGTCATGCTGTAAGCACATGGGTATAAATTCATCTCATGGAGATCCTCATGCACATACAGATTTGTCATGATACGCCGGCTGAACGGATTATTTTTCAAATCATAAATCACGCGGTCAACCTGATCCATCATACCCTCTTTATACTGATGTTTGATGCCCATCTGGTAGCCATATGCCTTTCCGATAGAGCCATCCTCATTGGCCCACGCATCCCAGATATGGCTGTGAAGCCAGTTTACGTTATTTGACTTCTGCTGCCAGATCCAAAGCATTTCTTCTGTTGCACTCTTAAGTGCAGTTCTTCGCAGCGTGATGATCGGAAATTCCTTGCGTAAATCATAACGGTTTACAACACAAAATTGTTTGATTGTATAGGCAGAGGAACCATCCTCCCATTTAGGGCGTACCTTTTCCCCTTCTGTACTGACACCATTCTCAAGGATGTCATTGCACATATTGATAAATAACTGATCTGCATAACTCATTCAGATATTCTCCTTTTTGCATTCTTTATTGTCTGTCCCATTTTTCTGCAAGTGATTTGATCTGATCTGCAAATTTGGCAAGATCTTTATTTGCACCACCCTCATTACGTGCAATAACGGCAAGCAGATGCTGACCTGCAGCCACAAGTCTTTCAAATACAGGTGAACTCTTCGGTTTCTTCGTAGCAATGCGGATTCCCTCTGCTTCGTATTCAATCGTATCTGTTAAAAGATTAAAAGTTGTTCCGCTATAAGGTGCAAAAGAGTCTAATCCAAAGTTCATGTGCAGGTAATTCGCATAATCATCACAAACCGTATCATCACCATGTACGATAAATACGCGATCCGGCTGTTTTGTAAATCCATTGATCCATTCAGTCAGACCATTCTTATCTGCATGACCACTCAGACCCTTTAAGGACGTAACTTTAGCTCTTACCTCTACCTTTTCACCAAAGAGTTTAACCTCCTTGGCTCCTTCTACGAGAGATCTTCCAAGTGTGCCGATTGCCTGATATCCAACAAATAGAATCGTTGATTCCGGACGCCACAGATTATGTTTTAAGTGGTGTCTGATTCGACCGGCCTCACACATACCCGAAGCCGAGATAATAACCTTTGGTGTATCTATAAAGTTGATGCTCTTTGACTCTTCACTTGTAATAGAAAGACTCAGTCCCGGAAATGTAATCGGGTTGATTCCCTGTTTTACAAGCTCCATTGCTTCATCGTCAAAGCACTCATAAATGTTTCTGTTAAATACATTCGT
>JAAYYM010000225.1 GCA_012515365.1 Clostridia bacterium | reverse complement strand
TTGGATTTACATCATCAACTGCTTCGTAATACGTTCCCAAAATAAAGAAGACAAGTATGCTTGCATGGAACTGCTTTGGGCATTGGATAAGTTGTTTTGGAAGAAAGAAACATTGATTTCTGCATGGTCACAATATCACGCAGCTACGGTGTCATTCTTTGTCCAAGAGTTCCAAAAGTTTGGACGAGTATTGTCTTACAATAAGCAGATGGCTCTAAAATCTGTACTTTCCAGTTATAGCGGACGATATGAGATATATCTGCCAAATGTCTTCAGGCAAGCATATAAATGTGTAGCCAATGACACCCTAATACCACTTCAAAAAAAGCCAAATATAGAGCAACTGAATCTTTATTCAATTATTGATGCAATATTCGGTGAAAGCAGCATACTAAATGAAACGGATGAGGATGTCTCATCAAATTCTTTAATACAGTTGCGTTCTTGGTTTCGTGGTCAACATCAGCTTGAGGACTATACTTTAATCCTAAATGTTTTTCCATTGCTTTCGGAAAAGTTGCGTTTACAAAGCGTTAAAAGATACTTCCATGACATAAGGAATAAACACATATCTTTTGATGTCAGTTTAATCAAAGAAATCAAGGATAGCAAATTTGATGACTTTATACGCTATAGGTATTGTGTAGAAAGTCCTGCGGAGCCAGTTGTATTAACAGTTCCTCTTTTATGTGATACACTTATCACCCTACACAACTCCAAAGGAAAGTCATTCCAGACATTTGATGGCATCTTAGACTTCGCAATGACTCGTTGCGACACTGCTCATCCTGCCATCGATTTTGGACTTCAGCGCTTTATTCCCACATGCAATCGTGGTGCTGTATATAATATCGATAATTTCAAGGGCTTTATAGATTATGCTATCATCCGCAAATTGAATAAGGATTTGATAACAGACGAACATTTAAGGACTGTGCTCACTTACCTAATGGACAAACATGCTCGCAGACAAACTTATCCAGTTTGCCGTTATGGTGATGGCACAAAGATTCCTGATGAGACTTTTCAATACTGCGGGAAAAGGCGAGAATATAAAACCACAGAGAATGGGCAAGAGCGTTTACAGTCTTATACTCTTGAATGTTTCAAGTACTGCCAATACAATGACAGATGGAATATAAGTCATGAAAAACTGAAGCACATACAAGATTTTTTGCATGATAAAAATATCCCCTATAGCCAGACATATAGCATATCACTCGATATGTTTTCTACGAACAAGCTCAAGACTTATATTTTGAGTTTGCCTGACAAGTTTACAATGCTAAAAAATGGAGAATTCCTTGTGCATTCGTATAACAGACGGGATGTTGACAACAACTTCAACTTATATCTCATTCAAGAATTTTCTGATGCTCTGAGAATGAGAATATTCCCACAGACAGGTGCAATTGTTGGACTTCAATTTGATGTGTTTGGGTTTTGGAAGAATATTAGGCAATCCCTTCCGTTTGAAGTTTTGCGCAATCAGCAAAGCAGCGAATACAAAGAAGCTCTCAAAAAGTATGAGCAACAAGAAGCACAAGAGGTCAAAAGCAGATGTATAGCCTCTCTTAAGAAGGAACTAAATACAGAAATTACAGAGGATGGTTTCTTTGAAATCCCTTATGACCACAACCTGCTTTCTGTTATTGTAAAACGTTTCTATTTTAAGGGTACTATAGGTGAAAAGGATGAATTGCATCAGCGTGAGTTCTTGACACATTCCAATTTGACAAGCAATTTTGCCCAGTATTGTGCACCGCAACTATCAGAAGCCACAAATCCTGCTATTGACTTGCCTTATTTCTGGTGTAGAGGAAAAGAGTGTTTTCACAATAATCTTGGAACCCAAACATTAGAAGAAGAAATTAATTGGTACAACTATACACTATTTCATCTTTCCGAGATTATAGGATTCCCCATGTTGCACAAAACTGTCGCAGGATATGAGCCAGAGCCAACAGTTTGGCAATTTATTGCTATTACGAATAAGGTCATGCAAAAGTTTAGACGCTTAAAATGCAGGGCATGTGGGCATATGATGTTTACAGAACGCACATCAGGCTTTAATCGTTACAATTATTATGAATGTGTCAATCCTACATGTGCGGAAGTACGTCACCCTGTATATCTTAACTTCTGCTTCAAATGCAAGAAAGGCCTTATAGACTCGCGAGATACCAAACAATGCCCTAATGGATGGTATATATGTCCTACCTGCCTTGCTTGCTGTGATGATGAACAATACGAGAGGCAAGCACAGCGCTATATTTTGACTAAGCGACCTGTACCTCCAAGAATTCAAGAAAAGCGAGGGAAAGGACATAATGACAAGGGCATTTACTTCTGTCCCCAATGCGGAA
>JAAYYM010000224.1 GCA_012515365.1 Clostridia bacterium | reverse complement strand
TTGCTGAATCGATACGCATGTATCTGACTGATTATGATATCATAGCGATCATAGGTGTTTTACGAGATAAAGATTATGAGACCATCTGCAGGAATTGTCTACCGCTTGTTACGGATGTGATTACAGTCACTACGCCGGGGATACGTTCCCTTGATGCACTGACACTGGCAAAGGCAGCCCGAGCTTATCATGACAGGGTGACTGCTGCAGACAGTGTTTTTGAGGCAGTGGAGTTAAGTCTTTTGACTGCAAAGGTACGTGAGCAGGAAACGAATAAAAAACAGGCTGTTATTGCATTTGGATCCTTATCTTATTTAGGTGAGGTCATTCACTTGATGAAACATAAAGAGCAGATTAGGAGCGACTTACATGGTAAATAAAGAGAAAATCGAGCAGGGTGTGCGTCTGCTACTCGAGGGATTGGGCGAAGATTTGGAGAGAGAGGGTCTAAAAGAAACTCCATCAAGAATCGCAAAAATGTATGAAGAAATATATGGAGGTATGGATGAGGATCCTGCCATTCATTTGCAAAAGACATTTCACGTTGACAGTAGTGAAATGGTAATCGAGCGCGATATTACCTTTTACTCAACCTGTGAACATCACCTGATGCCTTTCTATGGAAAAGCGCATGTGGCATATATTCCAGATGGAAAAGTAGTGGGACTTAGTAAACTGGCAAGAACAGTAGAGGTATATGCAAAAAGACTTCAGATCCAAGAGAAGCTGACCGCTGAAATCGCAGATGCACTGATGGAACATCTATGTCCAAAAGGTGCAATCGTAATGATCGAAGCAGAGCATATGTGTATGACAATGCGAGGTGTGAAAAAACCGGGAAGCAAGACGATTACACTCGCTTCAAGAGGAGAATTCGAACACAATGCCGAGCTCAGAAACACCTTTATTCAGTTACTGAATCGTTAGTCTTTCTATTTAATCAAGATACCTGTAATTGCAAAACTCACAATCTGAAAACGGATTTCATGAATTTACATAAAATATGTGAGGAGTCAGAACGCTTTCGACGAACGTTTTTATGCAAATCTATGAAATTCTTCTACGAATGAAATTGTTTTGCAATTACCTGTAGTCAAGCTTTTATGAGAGGATATTGTATGGAACGCATTGATCTGATCCTTAACAATCAAATTTTTCAGACTGTAAACGCACAAATCAGGGAATGCGAACAGGAGCGGATATTTTGCCGTCATGACGTGGGACATTTTTTAGATGTGGCACGCATCATGATGATCCTTTATGCAGGATATGAAGAAGCCCAAAAACAGACTCTTTTGTACACGGATGAGCTGATTTATGCCACGGCACTGCTACATGATATGGGACGCGCTGTGCAATATGAGACAGGCATTCCACATGAAGAAGCCGGAGTTACAATAGCACGTGATATTCTTTTACAGACACAGTTTTGCACAGAAGAGATCAGACTGATCTTAGATGCCATTCGCAATCATCGTAACTGTGAAATCAAAAATAATCGTGACCTAAATGGCTTGCTTTATCAGGCGGACAAGGCATCCAGAGCATGCTTTTGCTGTCAGGCAGAGAACGAATGTAACTGGAAAAATGATAAAAAGAATTTAACTATTATCTACTAGGCAAGTAATTGCGACACGATTTCATTAGTGAAGCGATTTCATAAATTCACACAAAAACGTTCGTCGAGGGCGTTCTGACTCCTCTCTTATTTTGTGTAAATTTATGAAATCAGTTCTTAAGATTGTGAGTTTCGCAATTGTCTGATTATCTACTAGAGATGCATGAGGAGAGGGAGCATGAAAGAATTGAAGATCGGGCAACGCAAATTTCCATTAGGGGAGCATACTTATATAATGGGAATTTTGAATATGACACCGGATTCTTTTTCAGATGGAGGAAAATATAGTACTTTGGAGCGGGCACTTCTTCATGCAGAACAGATGATCAAGGAAGGTGTTGATGTGATCGACATAGGTGGTGAATCCACACGTCCAGGTCACATACAAATCAGCGTAGAAGAAGAAATAGAAAGAATAACGCCTGTTATAGAAAGAATGAAGCAGGATTACGAAATACCAATATCAGTAGACACATACCGCCATGAGACAGCAAAAGCAGCTCTTAGGGCAGGTGCTGATCTGATCAATGACATCTGGGGCTTTGGGTATGACAAAGAGATAGCAGGAATTACAGCCGAGTATCAGGCAGCCTGCTGTCTAATGCATAATCGTACCAATTCAGACTATCAGAATATGTTTGAGAATATCAGAACAGATCTTAAGAAGTCAGTTGCCCTTGCCAGACAGGCAGGTATCCCGGATAATCAGATCATTCTGGATCCGGGTGTGGGATTTGCAAAGGACGCCGGGCAGAACATGCAGGTGCTTGCAGGTCTTTGCGAATTTACGACACTGGGGTATCCGTTATTACTTGGTGCATCTAAAAAATCAGTGATTGCATCCATTTATAAGGAACCATTTCCGGTAGAATTAAGAGCGGAAGGCACCTATGTGACGACTATGCTTGCTGTCATGAATCATTATGCCTTTGTCAGAGTCCATGATGTGGCGCAGAATAAGAGAATCATTGAAATGACAGAAGCAGTCCGAAGCGAAAGGGAGAGAATCTATGAATCAGTCTAAGTACCTTGGCAAATTAGAATACTGTGATTATATCAGGATCGAAGAGCTGGAAGTCTATGCAAACCATGGCGTTTATCCGGAGGAAAATAAGCTGGGACAAAAATTTTTGATCAGTGCACAGCTTTTTATGGATATCCGCAGGGCCGGACAGGATGATAACGTGACGGAGTTTGTAAACTATGGAGAGGTATGTCACTTCATTCATACTTATATGAAAGAGCACACGTTTGCCTTGATCGAAACAGTAGCAGAGAAACTTGCAGAGGCAATACTGCTTCACTTTAAAAAGCTGGAAGGTATTTCTATTGAAATCAAAAAGCCATGGGCACCGATTGGTCTGCCTGTTCAGTGCGTTTCCGTACATATTACGCGTTTATGGCACAATGCTTATATTGCGCTTGGGTCTAATTTGGGTGAGAGAGAAGAATATTTGCAGAATGCAGTTGAAGCTTTGGATAAACGTGAAGACACAAGAGTTGAATTGATATCTGATTTCATTGAAACAAAACCGTATGGAGATGTGGAGCAGGATGATTTCCTAAATGGAATGATTAAGCTAAGGACATTATTATCACCTGAAGAGCTGCTCTTTGTACTGCATCAGATAGAAGCCGCAGCACTTAGAGAGCGCACAGTCAGATGGGGACCGAGAACATTGGATCTGGATATCATATTGTATGATGATCTTGTAATGGACAGCAAGGATCTGACCATTCCACATCTGGATATGCAGAATCGGAGATTTGTTTTAGAACCGCTTGTACAGATCGCACCCTTCGTCAGACATCCGATATTGAATCAAACCATGGCACAGCTGTTAAAACAATGCCCAGAACAATGTACCGATCACTTGTCAGACTGATGTTGCAAAAACGCCGCTTCAGCAGCCTCTACGAATTCAGTCACCTGAATATCACCGGAGGTTGCTGTTTTATATAATGGAACAGGTTCATCAAAACGATTGAAGTACGTGTATGTCGAGGTGATATTGATCTGTTCATAGTTACCGGATGCGACACTTTCAGGATTTGAACCATCTAAATGTATACGTTTGAGCTCTGGTGCCAAGGCATCATTTTTCTGATAATAAATATAGTTATCTGTTTCAGACAGATTAAACAGATCCACTCCGTCATCAGTCAGCTTTTCATCTTCCTTAGAATCAAGATGATAGCGATGCAGAGAGTAATGATCTGAGACATTGATATAGTAAATATAGCGACCGGCAAGAATCGGCTGATAGACCTTCTGGTCATAGACCGTAGAAATGGAACCTGAATCAAGGCGATAAGCAGAGAGACAGAAATTACGGTCTGTATTATGAAAATAGATGGTGTTATCGGCAATACAGGCAGGAGAGACAATGCTGTCAAGCAGCTGTTTCTTTTCTTTTCCGGAAGTAGTGACCTGATAAAGTGTCATTGCGTTTATATGATCATAATGCTGATAATAAAGAGTATTTCCATATAGTGAAAGAATGCCGGATGGTGCTTTGTTCAGGCATTTATTTTGAAGACCGGTCTTTTTGATCCGATAGACTCCTAACATGCTTCCAAGAAAACCGAAGCTGTTGCTGGCAGAGGCACCGTCCTGATAGTAGTACAGATACTTTCCGGCAGCATTGATATATTTGACAGGAACATCCCAAAGGTGCTTCATTTCCGTGTTATCCGGATTCATTGAGTATAGATAGCCATTGTCATAAGGGTTGCTAAAATACACCTTACCATCATCCTCACAGAATAATCCGAGGTTGATTAAATTCCCGGCGGTATTTCCCTTCGTATCGGGCGGATTTTGAGTGATTTTTGTTCCACGCAAGGCAACCAGTGCGACTCCGGTTAACAATAAAACTGTGAGGATAATGGCTATTATGTGGCTGGCTTTCATGGCTCGGCCTCCTTTGTAAAGACTTTCTAAATAAAGTGTAAAGGTTATTGCAAACAGTGTCAAGTTCTATTGCTATCCCTTGATTTTTAGGGTAGAATGAAAACAAAATGAAGAACAGATCAGGGGGATTAGATTGAAACTGGAAGAGTTACGTGAACAGCTTGATCAGATTGATCAGGAGTTAGTCAGCTTATTTGAACAAAGAAGAGAATTATGCCGTCAGGTGGCGCATTATAAGATAGAAGTGAACAAGCCGGTCTTAGATGCCACACGTGAAGCAAGTAAGATCGAAACACTGCGAAAAATGGCGAAGGACTGTAAGGAAGCAGATGCCATCGAAGCTTTGTTTCATCATATTTTAAGTGACAGCAGGCAATTACAAAAAGAGATAATGGAGATGCATCAGGCATGAGAGAACAGGAGTTAATTCTTTACAAACATTTTAAACACGAAGACATTCTTACAGATATGTCATGGCTGCTTACACACTGTGAGGATGATTATTATAATCTGGAGGACAGGAGAACATTGTTGTTCGATGTGGTTCACAGATTGGTGGAGCTGGCAGGAAGTCATGGATATGAGGGAAATTTGTGGCACACATATCTGACTTATTTACTGGCCAATAATGAAAACGCTTTTAGTATGGCTTCGGAAATTAAAGGAGCTGTAGATGGAAGTATCAATCAAATTGCAATGCATGATTTCGGCGTATTTAAGGAGTTCTTTGATGCAGACATCGCTTCTTTGGACCGAGTTCTTGGAACCTCATGCGTACAGCTGTTATTTCATTATCAGAATGTTAACAGTCAGAGTAAAATGTTTAATAAAAGGGTACGTGACCGCATTTGCGAGCTCAGTGTAAAGCTGGCACATGCTGAAAACCCTGAGATTTTTTTGCATATTATGAGTGAATTTTATAAGGATTTTGGAGTAGGAAAATTCGGACTGCATAAGGCGTTTCGCATTGTTCATAAAGAAAATGGAGCAGAGATCGTGCCGATCACCAATATTGCACATGTATATCTGGAGGATCTGATCGGCTATGAATCGGCAAAACAGAAACTAGTCGATAATACAGAAGCATTTGTAAATGGTAAGAAAGCAAACAATTGTCTTCTGTTTGGTGATGCAGGAACAGGAAAATCCAGTAGTATCAAAGGAATTCTTAACAGATATTATGATAAGGGACTTCGTATCATAGAAGTATACAAGCATCAGTTTCAGGACCTGAATGATATCATTGCGCAGATTAAAACGAGAAACTACAAGTTTATCATTTATATGGACGATTTGTCCTTTGAGGATTTTGAAATTGAATATAAGTATTTAAAGGCTGTAATCGAGGGTGGTTTGGAAAAGAAGCCAGACAATGTATTGATCTATGCAACCTCAAACCGCAGACATCTGGTCAGAGAAAAATTCTCAGACAAAGAGGAACGACGTGACGATCTGCACAGCTCAGATACTGTACAGGAAAAGCTTTCTCTGTATGCACGTTTTGGTGTTTCCATCTTCTTTTGTGCACCGGATAAAAAGGAATTTGATCATATCGTTGTCAATCTGGCTGAACGTTATGGAATCGAAATGCCAAAAACAGAGCTTTTAGAGGAAGCAAATAAATGGGAACTGTACCATGGCGGACTTTCTGGCAGAACAGCACAACAGTTTATTGATTATCTGCTTGGAAAACAGTAAACATGTATAAGTGAACAGGGGATGATAATATGAGCAGTAAGGTTTTTGCAGCCATTGATGTAGGATCTTATGAATTGGTAATGAAGATTTTTGAGTTTTCGGGTAAGGAAGGGATGAAGCAGATTGACTTCATCAGACATCGTATAGAATTAGGAACTGATACTTATAATACCGGAAAAATCAGCCAGGATAAAGTCAATGAGCTATGTGAGATATTAAAGAAATTTACGGTGATTATGCAGGGCTATAAGGTTGCAGCTTACCGTGCATGTGGTACAAGTGCATTAAGAGAAACAGAAAACCGTATGATCGTACTGGATCAGATCCATGTCAGAACCGGGATTAAGATTGAGGTTTTAAGTAATTCTGAACAGCGATTCCTACATTACAAATCGGTTGCATCAAAGGGTGGAATGTTTGATAAAGTCATCGAAAAATCAACAGCCATTGTCGATGTCGGCGGTGGAAGCATTCAGATTTCATTGTTTGATAAGGACTCGTTAGTGACGACTCAGAATATTCGTCTGGGTATTTTGCGAATACGTGAAATGTTGTGCGACATGCAGCCGAGGAATATAGAGTATGTGCACTTGATCGAAGAGCTGGTAGACAATCAGCTGCTATCCTTTCAACAGTTGTATTTAAAGGATCGAAAGATCCAGAATATCATCGTTGTAGATGATTATATATCATATGTTATGCAAAAGATTGGTGAAGAACAGAAAGAGGATAGTGTTACCGACAAACAGTTTCTTGCATTTGTCGATATCCTAAGGATCAAGTCTCCGGAACAGATCACAAAATATCTGGGGATGCCAGAGGAGATGGCGTCACTGCTAATGCCGTCAGCTATCTTATTTAAACGTATTATTGAGCTGACAGGTGCGCAGATGCTATGGGCACCGGGAGTCGGGCTTTCAGATGGAATCGCGTTTGATTATGCGCAGAAAAATAAACTGATCAAGGTACAGCATGACTTTGAAGCGGATATCGTCGCCTGTGCTGTGAATGTATGCAAACGCTATAAAGCAAATACAGTACGCAATCAGGTAGTAGCGAAGGTCGCACTTGATATATTTGACTGCACAAAAAAGCTTCATGGACTAGGG
>JAAYYM010000223.1 GCA_012515365.1 Clostridia bacterium | reverse complement strand
TTTATTTTTAGATGAGAGCTGAAAACTAAATTTCATGATAGTTCCTCCTTATGCGTATTTTTTGCAGAGGAATTGGAATTTAACAGATACAATCCCTGAATAATAGAAAACATCAATAGTGTCACAAATACAGAAGAGCCACCATAACTGATTAATGGTAGGGTAACTCCTGTCAACGGGATAAATTTTGTAACACCTCCAATGGTTAAAAACACCTGAAACGCATATATGGTAGCAAGTCCGATTGCAATATATTTATAGAAATTCACTTTCATTTTAATTGCAATATTCATGAACATGACATAACAGCTGACACAGATTAATATGAGACATATGGAAAAAATCCCACCAAACTCTTCTGCTATTGCTGCAAAGATAAAGTCAGATTCTACAACAGGTATTTTTTTCGGCGATCCCTGACTGACTCCCATTCCAAACAATCCACCTGTTCCGATTGCAAACAATGACTGCGTGATCTGGTAGCCTGCATTTTCTATTGTACTCCATGGATCACGCCATGCCTGAACACGTATTCTTACATGTCGGAATAACTGATAACCGACTACAGATGCTCCACAGCCACATACAAGTCCAATCAATGGATACAGCCAGTTTTTGCTGGCGATAAACAGCATGGTGACGTAGGTTACAAAGAAAATCAAAGCACTTCCAAGATCCTTACTCAATACAAGAATCAAAATATGGGCTGCTGCTATTACTGCTGTAATCAGTACTTGCTTGAATTCCGTTGATTTGCTTAATAGCCCCGCAATACAAAATACAAATATAATCTTCACAAGCTCAGATGGCTGAAAGCTATACCCAAAAAAGGAGTAAAACAGCTTAGACCCATTCGTGGTACGTCCCAGAGTCGCAACAATTAAAAGCATGATCAGACCAGCTGCTGCAAAGATATAATAAAAATTTCTGAGTAACTTTAATTTGGTCATTAAAAAGGGAATGGCAAATGAAACGATTAGTGAAAGCAATACAATTTTAAACTGTTTGATCGATTTTGCATAAGAGAGTCTGGTCAGTATTACAAAACTAATCGTTAATAAAAAACACATATTATTAACAATCAGACGATTGGCTTTTGGATAAAACCTTCGATAACATACAAGTGTGACAAATATTGTAATCTGTTGAAGCAGATATAAAAAGATATAGGAAACATCCTGCGTTTCAAAACATAAAACCAGAAACGAAATAAAATGAATCAAAACCATAAAAATATGCTGCCTGAAATAAATACCATTACGCTTCTTTTCGCTTGAAATACGAAACACGTAAAAGCATTCAAGTGTATACATAGCAATCAATATTAATATCACATATTTTGAAAACTCAACAATGATATGTTTCATAATTATTCTACGCCTCTTGAAAAATGCCCCTTTGTATAATTTAATAAAGCATCCGGTACTGATTGTTTCATCTTTTTATCAGTAGCAAGATAAAATTCAAGAACTTCTAAAACCGTTTTCTGATCTTCAAAGGTAAAGCTTAACCATATGGTATCAAAGTTCATTTTCTTGATTTTATCAAGTTCTGTATGAAGTGACAATGGAACAGAATTATAAATTGTGTTATAACATAATTTACAATTTGTCAGAACATGCAGATTCTTCCTCGCACGGTCTTTTAGGTAAAGCATTGATTGATTTTGACCATGTTCACATTTTCCAGTTGTTTTCAACAGGCATTGTGCTGAATGCATCACTGGAAAATAACCATAAACCAATATACTGCCTTGGGATTTATTCCTGTTCCAAAGTTCACGTTCATTTAGTTCTAACGGAAACATACAGGAAGAACATCCTGACTCTGTTAAAAAGTCTTTTGCTTTATCATTCATACAATATAACGATGTATCGGCAATTATTTCTTCATGATAATTCTCTTCTTTCAGAAACTGCAGCATTTCATAAGTGCGAATAAGTATGCCATTGATCTGATAGCGCCTGCACAGTGCAAGCCTGCTCGTCCAAATTTCTCTTTTGTTTTCACGACAAATGTCCGGGAACGCAACATAAATCAGTTGATCACCTGTGTTCTGACACTCTGTTAGTGCACACTTAAGTTCATTATCATCTTGTAGATCGAGACAAATCCGATTCACTTTCCGATTGTTTAGTAACACACTTAATTGTTCTTTTGAACGAATCACTGCGCCGATATCTGTATGATGATTCTGTTTGGTTTGATTATTTTGAATTGCCTGATTGGAATTATTTCTATCTTGATTGAATGCATTTTGATACTCAGTCGGTTTTATAATTCTTCTATGGTCTGACAAAAGAAGATTTTTTAATTGTTCCACAGCCTTTCTTCTTAAATCATTTATTTCTTTTACGCTGATATAAGCATCGTCAGATAAACTAAGTGCTAAAGA
>JAAYYM010000222.1 GCA_012515365.1 Clostridia bacterium | reverse complement strand
CTGCACTCATACCCACTGTCGTATCTTCTCTTGTTGCAACGAGAATATCCGCTCTATTCAACATTAGTCCTATTAAATTCAATATGCAGATACCCGAAATATCATTCGCATCAGTAGGAGAGGTCCTCCTCATAGCTGCGATTTGTGCAGGCATAAGCATACTGTTCTGTATAACTATAGGTTATTCAAAGAAGTTCATGAAGACGTTAATAAAGAATGATTATATCCGTATATTTGCAGGCGGAACACTATTAATGCTTTTAACAATTGTTATAAGGACAACTGACTACAATGGTGCGGGTATGGATATAATCGAAAAAGCTTTAAACGGAGAAGCAAGACCTGAAGCATTCATACTAAAACTCATATTCACAACCATAACCATTGCAGCAGGTTTCAGAGGTGGAGAGATAGTACCTGCTTTCTTCATCGGCGCTACTCTTGGAGCAGCAATAGGAAGCTTTCTTGGTGTAGATCCTGGCTTTGCAGCGGCTCTAGGCCTTGTAACCTTGTTTTGCGGCATTGTCAACTGCCCTATAGCTTCCATATTCCTAAGTATAGAACTCTTCGGTTCTGAAGGATTAATGCTGTTTGCGTTAGCCTGTGCAGTATCATATGTCCTTTCAGGAAGTTTCAGCATATACAGCGAACACAAGCTGATACTCCCAAAGATAAAGGATGAGCTGACTAATCAGAGCGATAAGTAAGTACTAACATATTTATACAATACAGATAATTCAACTAAAGAAGATAATATAGGTTAATAAGAAAGGATTCGATTACACTCTAATTTTATGGCTAAATTGGTACTTTTTTCGAGTATAGTCTAATTATCTATTGACTTAGCATGTTTATTCGACTATACTCTAATTCAAGGGAGGTGATAATATGTACAATCGTAGTACTTACATGGATAAACTTCTGAGTTACAAAGACAAGACAGAAATCATAAAGGTTTTGACCGGCATCCGGCGTTGTGGTAAATCCACTCTTTTGGAACTGTATAAGCAGTATTTGCTCGATGATGGCGTAAAAGACAATCATATAATCCATATTCGCTTTGAGTCTCTTGAGCATGAAGATTTAAAGACATATAAAGAGTTAAACGAATATATACTCGAAAGAATAAATACAGATGGGATAAATTACATACTGCTTGATGAAGTGCAATATGTTGAAAATTGGGAACGTGCTGTAAACTCACTGCACCTTATGAAAAATACAGATATCATTATTACCGGTTCAAACGCATACATGCTTTCATCTGACCTATCTACACTAATTAGCGGACGTTATGTTGAAATCATGATTTATCCTCTTTCTTTTCGTGAGTTTCTTGATTTTAATCAGATAGGTATGGAAGCTAATCTTGATGCTTGGCTTCAGAAATATATCGAAATCGGCGGGTTTCCCGGCCTAATAGAACTGGTAAACAATCCTAATACAATCGACCCTTTTCTAATCGGTATATTGAATACTATTTTGATGAAAGATGTCACTCAGAAAAATGCAGTACGTGATCCTATTCTTCTGGAGAATATACTGCGTTTTCTTGCTAAATCAATCAGTTCCCCTGTTTCTATCAAAAGAATTACTGATTATCTTATCTCTTCGGGCAGAAAAACCACATTTGAAACCGTTGACAGTTATGTTACCATGCTAGAAAAATCATACCTGATATATCGTGCAAAACGATACGATATCAAAGGTCTTGCATTGCTTAAGACAAACGATAAACTATACCTTACCGATCTCGGTCTTAGAAGAATACTACTCCGAAGACAGACAGAAGATTACGGCGTGCTACTAGAAAATATAGTTTTCTTTGAATTGTTAAGAAGAGGATATCATGTAGAAGTTGGAAAATATGAGGAGCTTGAAGTGGATTTTGTTGCAACAAAGAATGATGAAAGAAAATATATTCAGGTCACCGCTTCTCTGCTAAACGAAGAAACAAAGGAACGTGAGTTAAAACCATTACGAGCTATACCCGATTTCAACCAACGCATTGTTTTATCATCGGACCATCTCATGCCCAAAAACAGTGATGGCATTAAACTTATAAACATTATTGATTTCTTGTTAGCTAACGAAGAATAAAAAAGTATGAAATATTCACTCTCTTACTTTCTGAACCGAGGTATTGAAAAATCACCAGTCTTAAAACCTACAACACCTAATGCCTTCTGTACTTCTAAACGATGATCCAAATACATTGGTCCATGACAATCAGAACCGAAAGTGACCTTAACTCCTCTTTCAAACATATACCGGATATATTCACAGTACTGTCTGTAGAACTTTTCAGGATATCTCTCTCCATACAGCAT
>JAAYYM010000221.1 GCA_012515365.1 Clostridia bacterium | reverse complement strand
GTTTTTTGAAATTTTTATTTAGAAATATAGAAAATAAGACAGATTGAATAAAGGAATGTATAAAATGACCAGAGAAGCAGTGATGAATAAAGTGCAGGAAATCTTTAGGGATGTATTCGATGACGAAGATTTAATCATAGAAAATGAAACGAATTCAGAAGATATTGAGGATTGGGATTCTCTAGAACATATCAGCCTGATCGTAGCAATGGAAAAAGAATTTTCTATGAAGTTTGATATTAAAGAAGTTAATAAACTTGAGAACGTCGGAGAAATGATCGATCTGATCATGAGAAAAATGTCAGCTTAAGGAGTATCCAATGAAGCAATATACATTTGAAGAGATCAAAATCGGACAAAAAGAAACTTTTCATGTCAAAGTGACGAGTGAAGATCAAAAGGCCTTTTTAGCAATTACGGGAGACTGCAATCCGTTGCATTGTGATCCGGATTATGCAAAGCAAAAAGGATATTCAGGATGTGTGGTATATGGCATGCTTACAGCTTCTTATTATTCTACGCTGGCTGGAGTATGGCTGCCGGGTGAGAAAAGTCTGATCCATAAAATTCAAACTAAATTTTTGAAACCTGTGTTGATCGGTGATGAGTTGAGTGTGACAGGAGAAGTGATAGAAAAAAACGATACCTTTCAAATGATTACCGTAAAGGCTTTTATTACTAATCAGGCTGGTCAGAAAGTATCTAAAGCAGAAATGCAGATCGGACTTATTTAAAGGAGTACATATGGTAACGTACAATATATGTTATGATATAGCAGCTGTTGTGCTGTTGGTCCTGATTCTTTTATTGTATGGAATGAAAAAGAGGATTCCGAGTTATCAGAATCGTCTTTTTGTTGCGCTGATTATAGGTGCAGTTATCTGTACGACCTGTGACATTCTGGATGCTACTGCAATTAATGCCGGAGCTGCGATTCCAAACTGGATTAAATATATGACTTCAGGCCTATGCTATATTGTACAGGTAGGAGAAGCTATGCTCGTTTTGGTTTATGTCTATGGCTATACAAAGACGTGGACGAGTCTTGAGCTTAGTAAACGTTTTATTATTTTGATTCCTATGCTTCTGGAAACCGTGCTGGTTTGCACGACTTACTATACACATCTTATATTTTACTATAGCGACGATGGTACTTACATACGTGGCAATGGACAGATGGCAGCAGTACTGATTGCCATCTCCTATCTTATGATTGCTGCATGCTTTCTTTGGAAAATCAAACATTATATTTCTCTTGAAAATAGAATTGTGATCGTGATCATAACATGCATTTCAACATTGGGAATGACCATTCAGATGACTTTCCCAGGGGAGCTCACACAGAGCTTTGCAATGGTGATCTGTCTGTATATTGTGTTCTTTACCATTCAAAATCCATTTCTTGAAATCGATACAAATCTAAATGTATATAATAAGAAAACCTTTGTATCTATGATGAAACTGGACTATATGTCGGTAGAACCGTTTGCAATGGTGATCATAGAGCTTGATGATTTTGATTTTTTGAAAAAGAGCATTGGAGTCAAGCAATGTACATGGATTCTTACAGCACTTGGTCAATTTTTAAATTCACTTGAAAAGGACGCAGTTATTTATCATACTACTGAAGCAGGGTTCAGTGCTGTTTTGCATAACAAGACAGAAGAGGATATTCTGCATTTCATGGATTTGATTGAGGCGCGCTTTGATCAGCCTTTTACAGTGAATGGGACAACAATGATGATGTCGGTTCATATCTGTCGTATTAATCTTCCGGAGGATGCGGCAAATGTGGAAGAGGTCTTGGATTTATTTGAGTATATCAGCGCAGAGCATCATACAAATAAGAGGATGACTGTATTTTCATTAAATATTTCACAAAGAAAAGCAAGAGCAGAGTTAGAACAGAAGATACAGGATGCCATAGAATATTCTAAGTTTGAAGATTATAATCAGGGGATTTATTCTGTTCGAAATGATCGAATAGAGGGCGTAGAGATTGATTTAAAGATTCTGTCAGAGGACAAGACCTATTTACTTTCGGAAGAATCAGAGCTTGTCCTTGCTGATCCACAGCTGGCTTTCAGGGTTGGAATTTATCTGTTCAGAAAGGCATGTTCACTATTGACAACAGAGGCTGCTGCGAAACATCAAATTCAATTTGCAGAAATCAATGTGTCGGTTTTTGTGTGCATGCAGAGAGAATTTCTGAATGAAGTGAAGTGGATTCTTAAGGAATATCATATCAGACCAGGAGCAGTTATTCTACGGATTCTTGAAGATGAAGCCATGGAATCGCAGGCAGAGCTTAAACATATGATGGATGTGATGGTTGATGCAGGTGTGACGTTTTCGCTTGGTAATTATGGAACCGGTTATTCTAATATTTCCTATGTATATGAGCTTCCGTTTTCACGGATTGAAATCACAAAGGATGTATTTGCGACGGCACTGGTAGATGAACGTGCAAGGAAGGTTTTGAAAAACAGTATTGACATGCTGAATGAATTGCAGATTGATATCGTAATCAGTGGTGCAGATACCGATCAGGCCAAAAGACTGGCAATGGAAATGGGCTGCTCTTATATAAAAGGTAATGTCATACCTAGCATTAATGTTGACTTTTAAGCAGAGCATAATCAGATAGAAAGGAGGAGCATTATGACATATGAAATCAGTTTTGACGTAGCAGCTGTTATTGTATTTATCGCTGTATTGCTGCTGTTTTATACAAAGAAACGCTCCCCCTATGCATACAACAATGCATTTGCAGCACTTGCCTGGGTCTGTCTGTTTTCTGCTATATTTGATATTATAAGCGCACTCATGATTGAACAATGCGAATTAGTACCAATATGGCTTCTTTATCTAGTCAATCTACTATATTTACTTTTTCAGAATATTGCGACTCCGATCTTTGCAATATATATCATTATGCTGACAAATGTGGGACGAAAAATACCTCTCCTGTTCATTTATATGGTTATGATTCCAATTTCAGTAGTAGTAACCCTGCTGTTTACTACACCTTGGAGCGGACTTATGTTCAAGATTGATGAAATGGGGCAATATAGCCATGGTCCTTTGTTTTTTATACTTTACATCGTTGTCCTTTACTATTTTATGGTTGGTGCACTTTTACTGAGAAGATATGGAAATACGATTTCATTTGAAAAACGTCTGGCCTTATATTCATTCTTACCGGTCGTAGGCGTTGGTGTGCTGATGCAAATCCTGTTTCAAGGCTACCTGATTCAGATTTTTACCATGTCAGTCAGCCTGACTCTTTTGCTGTATAGTGTTCAGAATATTGATGAAATACTAGATCATTCCACCGGTGCATTTTCTTATGAAGCATTTTGTGACTGCATGTTAATAGATTTATATACGCGACAGCGTTTTTGGGTAGTTACGATCGATATCTGCAATTATTCATTTTTAAGCAGAAGTCTTGGCGTTGATAAAATGGAGATTCTTTTGAAAGGCGTGACCAATTATTTGAAGACGGTTCACCGCAAGGCGATTGTGGGAAGACTCAAGGATCAAAAAATCAGTATTAAGCTTCCGGACATGAGCAAGGAAGCGATTGAACAGATTGCAAATGCGATTGAAGAACGATTTGCAAATTCCTTTGATGAAAATCAAACCACAGAACCTTTCCGTATCAAGACAATCTGTATTTTGTGCCCGGATGAGGCAGAGACGATTGAACAGATCATAGACGTACTTGATTACGTGGAAACCGTTAATACGCAGAGCAAAGTCTTTTTCACTTCGGATCTGAATTTCGATGCCAGAAACCGGAATTACGAGATCAGGTCAGCTATTCGCAATGCATTAGAGAAACAGACCTTCGAGGTTTATTACCAGCCAATTTATTCTGTAGAAAGGAAAAGAATTATTTCTGCAGAAGCTCTGATTCGTTTAAAGGATGAAAAATTAGGATTTATTTCACCGGAAATCTTTATACCGTTAGCAGAAAAAGAGGGCTATATACTTGATATAGGTAAATTTGTGTTTGAAACAGTATGTCGTGACTATAAGGAAGCAGGCTTTAAGGAAAGAGGAATTGAGTATGTGGAGGTCAATTTGTCTGTTGTAGAATGTATGCAGCATGATTTTGCGGATATACTGTTTGAGACAGTCAGCCGATATCAGATTTCTCCTAAATGCATCAATTTAGAGATTACGGAAACGGCTACAGGCATATCAAGAGAACGTCTTGGTTATATGATGAACAGACTTACTGAGGATGGATTTACATTTTCCATGGATGATTACGGAACCGGATACTCGAGTATGGAAGGTACTTATGGGCTTCCGTTTAAGTATATTAAGATTGATAAAAGCATCTTATGGACTTCTATGCAAAATGAAAAGGCATATATTGTACTGAAATGGATTTTTGCATCAGTTCGTGATGGCGGCATGAAGATTATTATGGAGGGTGTGGAGAACGAAGAGCATATTATGCGTCTTCTGGAACTGGACTGCGATTATTTTCAGGGATATTTTTTCTCAAAACCCATACCAAGAGCTGCATTTACGGAATATCTGGAAACATTTACTTTACCTGCGCTGCTCATGTGAGCCACAACGCAAAATAAAGGAGAAGGGAAGGTTTAAAATGAAAGAAACAGAAGTGCTGCAAAAATGGATTGATGAGAGTGATAACATTGTATTCTTTGGTGGAGCAGGTGTTTCGACAGAAAGTGGAATTCCTGACTTTAGAAGTGTAGATGGCTTGTATAACCAAACCTATGATTATCCGCCTGAGACTATCCTGAGTCATACGTTTTTCGTGCAAAAACCAAAGGAATTCTACCGTTTTTACAGAGATAAAATGATCTGTGAGGATGTAAAACCAAATGCAGCACATAAAAAACTGGCTGAATTAGAGAAAAGGGGAAAACTGAAGGCAGTCATTACACAAAATATTGATGGACTTCATCAGGCTGCATCAAGTCAATGCGTATATGAATTACATGGATCGACACATAGAAATTATTGTCAGGCGTGCTCAAAATCATATCCGCTTTCCTACATAGCGCAGTCAACCGACGTTCCGCGCTGCGAATGTGGCGGGATTATCAAACCGGATGTGGTACTTTATGAAGAAGGTCTTGATCAGAAGGTTATGAGCGCAGCCATCAGAAAGATAGAAGAAGCTGATATTCTGATCGTGGGCGGAACATCGTTAGCAGTATATCCTGCGGCAGGACTGATTAATTACTATCGTGGTGAGAAACTGGTGTTGATTAATAAGGGTGCTACGCCTTTGGATCAAAAAGCGGATCTTTTGATACAGGGAAGTATTGGTGTGATTCTGGATCAAATTATAGTAAGATGAATAATATAAGGAAGTAATGTCTATGGAATATAAAATTGGTGATGTCATCAGACTGAAAAAGAAACATCCATGTGGAAGCTATGAATGGGAAGTACTGAGGGTCGGAGCGGATTTTCGACTGAAATGTACCGGATGCGGTCATCAGATCATGCTTGCAAGGAAGCTGGTTGAGAAAAATACGAAAGAAATCAAAGAAAAGTGAAAATTAAGTGAAATAAAAAACAAAAACACTTGTGTAACTTAGAAAAATATGCTAACATATTAATTCGTGATATATTCAATTTCCTTGCTCTTCTTTCGTGGAAGGGCCAGAGACCATAAGGAGGTAACTAGCATGAACAAATATGAATTAGCCATTGTTCTTAATGCAAAAATCGAAGACGAAGAAAGAGCCGCTGCTATTGAAAAAGTGAAGACCTATATCACTCGTTTTGGCGGTACAATAACCAATGTCGACGAATGGGGTAAGAAAAGACTTGCTTACGAAATTCAGAAGATGAAAGAAGGTTATTATTACTTTATTCAGTTCGACGCTGAAGCAACAGCTCCGGTAGAGATCGAAAATCGAGTTCGCATTATGGAGAATGTCATCAGATATTTATGCGTTAAGCAAGAGGCATAATGGAAAGTGAGAGATAGGTATGAATAAAGTAGTCTTAATGGGAAGATTAACAAGAGACCCAGAAGTGAGATATTCCAGCGGAGAGTCACAGACTGCAATTGCAAGATATTCATTAGCTGTTGATCGTAGATTTAAAAGAGACGGTGACGAGCAGACAGCAGATTTTATCAACTGTGTTGCTTTTGGAAGAACAGCAGAATTTGCAGAGAAGTTTCTGAGAAAAGGAACTAAGATCTTAGTAGTCGGACGAATCCAGACAGGTAGCTACACAAACAAAGACGGAGTCAAGGTTTATACCACAGAAGTGGTTGTTGAAGAGCATGAATTTGCAGAAAGCAAAGCAGCAGCCAGTGAAGGCGGATTTGCACCGGTATCAAGACCGGAAGCAATTTCACCGGCAGGTGACGGATTCATGAATATTCCGGACGGAATTGATGAAGAGTTGCCATTTAATTAGTACGAATTGATCCTGTGTGATGCAGGAATTCCAAACAGGAGGTAAATAAAATGGCTTATAATAAACCATCAGGTGACAAAGCAGATTCTCCAATGAGAAGACGCGGCGGCATGCGTAGAAGAAAAAAAGTATGTGTTTTCTGCGGAAAAGACAATACAATTGATTACAAGGATGTTAACAAGCTGAAAAGATACATTTCTGAGCGTGGTAAAATCCTTCCAAGAAGAATCACAGGAAACTGTGCAAAGCACCAGAGAGCGTTAACTGTAGCAATTAAGAGAGCACGTCACGTAGCACTTATGCCATATACAGTAGATTAATGTTTATTATCCCTAGATTAAGGGGACAAAAATAAAAAAAATATCAAAAAAGAATTTACAAAAAACTATTGGTGTAGTACACTAAATTAAATGAATTTTAGTACAATTTGGTACAAATTTGTTGCTTTTTAATGGATTATGTATTAAAATACAACTACATCTACATTTTAAGGAGGGATTCTACAATGAAGAATTTAGTAAAGAAGACATTAGTTGGTGTTTT
>JAAYYM010000026.1 GCA_012515365.1 Clostridia bacterium | reverse complement strand
CGACCTGGAACTGTACGGAAAGTACAAAGCAAAATTAAGTGAAGAATATCTGCAAAAAATTGAATCAAATCAAGATGGAAAACTGATCTTAGTCACTGCCATCAATCCTACACCGGCAGGAGAAGGAAAGACTACTACGAGTATCGGTCTGGCACAGGCTTTTGCAAAGCTTGGAAAACATGCAATACTTGCACTTAGAGAACCATCTCTTGGACCTTGCTTTGGAATGAAAGGTGGAGCTGCCGGAGGCGGTTATGCACAGGTAGTACCAATGGAAGAATTAAACCTTCATTTTACTGGTGATTTTCATGCGATCACGACTGCCAATAATCTGCTGGCAGCATTACTTGATAATCACATTCAGCAAGGAAATGAAAAGAAAATTGATACAAGAAGCATTGTATGGAAACGATGCATGGATATTAATGACCGTGTATTACGTAATATCGTTGTAGGACTTGGAAGTAAAACAGATGGGTTCGTAAGAGAAGATCATTTTGTGATTACGGTTGCATCTGAGATCATGGCTGTTTTATGTCTTGCAGATGACTTAAACGACTTAAAGAGACGTCTGGCAAGAATGATCGTTGCGTATGATATGGAAGGCAATCCGGTCACAGCTGACGACATTCAGGCTGTAGGTGCTATGGCAGCATTGCTTAAGGACGCCATGAAACCAAATCTGATCCAGACACTGGAACATACACCGGCATTGGTGCATGGCGGACCGTTTGCCAATATTGCGCATGGATGCAATAGCATAAGAGCTACAAAGGCTGCACTGAAAATGGCGGATTATTGTATTACCGAAGCAGGTTTTGGGGCTGATCTTGGAGCTGAGAAATTCTTTGATATCAAATGCAGAAAGTCAGGACTTAAGCCGGATGCAGTTGTACTTGTGGCGACAGTCAGAGCTTTAAAGTATAATGGCGGAGTTAAGAAAGAAGAATTAGCAAAGCCTGATCTTACAGCATTGAAAGCAGGAATTGTAAATTTGGAAAAACATATTGAAAATGTACAGAAATACAAGGTTCCTGTTGTGGTAACATTAAATGCTTTTGATACAGATTCCAAGGAAGAGCTTGAGTATGTAGAGCAATTCTGTAGAGAACGAAACTGTGAATTTGCCTTGTCTGAGGTATGGAAGCTTGGCGGAGAAGGTGGAATCAAACTTGCAGAGCGTGTAATTGATACGATTGAACATAAAAAAAGTGCATTTGAACCAATTTACAAAGATGATATTTCATTAAAATTAAAGATAGAAACAGTTGCAAAAGAAATCTATGGAGCTGAGGGCGTGGACTTTTTACCAAATGTAGAAAGTGAGATCCTAAGAATGGAACAGCTTGGCTTTGACAAATTTCCTGTATGTATGGCTAAGACACAGTATTCCTTGTCAGATGATCCAAAGAAGCTTGGAGCACCGAAGGGTTTTCGAATTACAGTCAGAGATCTTTATGTATCAGCAGGCGCCGGATTTGTAGTAGCACTGACAGGAAGCATTATGACGATGCCTGGATTATCTAAAAAGCCGGCAGCTTATGGAATTGATGTAAACGAAAACGGAAAAATTACAGGATTATATTAGAAAGGGATCAGATATGACACAGATAATTGACGGAAAGAAAATTTCACTCATGATCAAGGATGAGCTAAAGGAACAGGTTGCAAAGCTAAAAGAAGAGGGTATTTACATTTCACTGGCGGTTATCCAGGTTGGAAATGATCCTGCCTCTACCGTATATGTAGGGAATAAAAAGAAGGCATGTGAATACATCGGAATCCAATCAATTGCACATGAACTGCCGGAAGAAACGACACAGGAAGAGCTTCTTATGCTTGTTGAACAGTTGAATCAAGACGACATGGTTAATGGAATTCTGGTGCAGCTGCCTTTACCAAAACACATTGATGAGAGCAAAGTAATACATGCAATTTCGCCTAAAAAGGATGTGGATGGTTTTCATCCGCAGTCAGTCGGAAATCTGTGTATCGGACAGAAAGGGTTTGTTTCTTGTACACCAGCCGGGATTATCCAGCTCTTGAAACGTTACAATATTGATATTGCAGGGAAAGAGTGTGTCATCATAGGAAGAAGTAATATTGTTGGAAAACCAATGGCATTGTTGCTCCTTCGTGAAAATGGAACAGTTACGATTACACATTCTAAAACAAAAGATTTAAAAGAAGTGACCAAACGCGCAGACATTCTGATCGTTGCAATCGGAAAGCCTAAAATGATCACCAGAGAATATGTAAAAGAAGGTGCAGTTGTTATTGATGTGGGTATTCATAGAAATGAAGCTAATAAGTTATGCGGAGACGTAGACTATGATGATGTTTTCCCAATCTGCAGTGCGATTACTCCAGTACCTGGTGGAGTTGGTCCGATGACAATTGCGATGCTTATGAATAATTGTGTGGAAGCAGTCAACAGATGAGAATGGGTGAACGGATATGAAATGTCCAAATTGTAATACAGAACTCCCAGAAGGACATCTGTATTGTGAAAAATGTGGTGCAGAAGTCCAGATTGTACCTGTTTTTGAGCCTGAATTAGAAGAAAGTATCAATGAAACCTTATCGGAAGTTGCGGAGATGATCGTCAATGATGACTATGAAGAGGTTTCAACTTATGAAGAATCACAGCCTGTAAACAATCAACCTAAAAAAAACAGGAAATGGATGTCATATGTATTGATATCTGTTCTTATTTTAGGTATAGTAGTTTTTGTTGTAATTAAAATTTCACAAATGTATTCTTTTGATTATCAATATGGATCTGCCTTAAATTGTTTCAATCGTTCAGAGTTTGAAACGGCTCAAAATTATGCCAAAAGAGCTGTTGCAATAGAAACAGATGGTGCAAACGCTACGATTCTGTTGGGAAAGATTTATGTTGGGGAACAAAAATATGACGAAGCATTGGCTGTACTGTTACCATTAATAGGCTTTGAAACGGATCAGGAAGTAGTATATGATGTACTTGTGAATATTTATACGGCAAAAGAAGATTATGTGGCACTAAGCCAGCTGATCAATTCGTGTGAGGATGTCAAAATTGCGGCCAAATATGCGATGTATCTGGCAAAAGCGCCAAGCTTTGATTTGAAAGAGGGAACTTATCATCAGAAACAAAATGTTAAACTGATGTCAGAGACAGAAGGAGATATTTATTATACTGAGGATGGTTCTACACCAACTCCTGAAAGCAAAAAATATACCAAGGAGCTGGTACTTGAAGAAGGTGAGCATACGATCAGTGCCATTTTGGTCAATGCCTATGGAGTGCCTAGTGAGCCGGTGACGCATACTTACCAGATTGAATTGATACGCCCTAAAGCACCGATACTGACTCCAAAGAGTGGCAAATATACAGAACCTGAACCGATTAAGGTTGAAAATGAGGATGATAATCTGATCTATTATACACTTGATGGGACAGAACCTGATCAGAATTCATTGATTTATACTTATCCGATCCCAATGCCACTTGGAAACAGCAAGTTGAAGTTTATTGCGGTAGACCAGGATGGACTGAAGAGTGATGTGACAGAAGCAGAATATCAGTTGAATATTGTAAGTCTGGTGGACACAACAGCAGCAGAACAGGCAGTGATCTTAACACTTGCAGCCAAAGGTAAGATTGTGGATATGCAGGGAACCGCAGATGATGGAAAGAAAAAGACTTATGAATGTAATGCTGCAGCAAAAGCTGGTAGCAGAATTTACTATATTGTAGAGGAATTTGAGAAGAATGATGGAAAAGTAACACCGACCGGTATCTATTATGGTGTAGATATCAGAACCGGTGAACTATATAATGTCTCAATTAATCAGATGACAGGAAGCTATGAATTTTCCTTGTTTTCAGTATTTTTTAACTAGAGAGATATATTTTATCATAGGAGGAGAACGATTTTATGTACAAGATTTTAAAGGCCGAGAAGTTGGCGGAAAACATTTTTATGATGGATGTACAGGCGAAACGCATTGCTAAATCATGCCAGCCAGGGCAATTTATCATTGCAAAAATTGATGAGAAAGGCGAAAGAGTTCCATTGACTATTTGTGATTATGACAGAGAACAGGGAACGATTACAATTGTATTTCAGATAGTGGGAGCTTCCACTGAGAGAATGTCTAAAATGACGACTGCTGATTCATTTCGTGATTTTACAGGACCGCTTGGACAGCCGTCGGAGTTTGTACACGAGGACATAGAAGTGCTTAAAAAGAAAAAACTTTTGTTTGTGGCAGGTGGTGTTGGTACAGCTCCTGTATATCCACAGGTTAAATGGCTCCATGAGCATGGTGTAGAAGCTGATGTCATAGTTGGTGCTAAAAATCATGATCTGGTACTTCTCGAAAAAGAAATGGAAGCTGTAGCAGGGAATCTTTACATCACAACTGATGATGGTTCTTATAAAAGAAAAGGTATGGTCACAGAAGTGATTAAGGATCTCGTAGTAACACAGGGTAAGAAATATGATGTTTGTGTTGCGATCGGACCTATGATCATGATGAAATTTGTTTGTTTATTAACGAAAGAACTTTCACTTCCTACGATCGTCAGCATGAATCCAATCATGGTAGATGGTACAGGTATGTGCGGTGCATGTCGTCTTACTGTAGGTGGAAAAGTAAAATTTGCATGTGTAGATGGACCTGAATTCGACGGACATGAAGTTAATTTTGATGAGGCAATGAAACGTCAGCAGATCTATAAAACACAGGAAGGAAGAGCAATGCTTCGTGAGCAGGAGGGCGATACCCATCACGGTGGATGCGGAAATTGCGGAGGTGACAAATAATGGACGTATTAAAGAAAATTCCTGTAAGAGAACAGGATGCTAAAGTAAGAGCTACAAACTTTGAAGAAGTTTGTTATGGATATAATGAAGAAGAAGCAAAATTGGAAGCATCACGTTGCATCAACTGCAAAAATGCAAAATGCATACAGGGCTGTCCGGTTTCTATTAATATTCCTGATTTTATACATGAAGTAGCACAGGGGAATTTTGAAGAAGCAAGTAAAATCATTGGAAAAGCATCGTCACTTCCTGCTGTTTGTGGACGTGTATGCCCACAGGAGAGCCAGTGTGAGCAAAAGTGTATCCGTGGCATTAAGGGAGAGCCGATT
>JAAYYM010000220.1 GCA_012515365.1 Clostridia bacterium | reverse complement strand
CATTTGAAACATCGTTTTTATAAATTCAGAAATGTTCATGGAGGCTATTTATAACCTTCATTTTATTTGAACATGGAAAATTTAAACGAAATAAACAATACACAATTCTTAATTTCTCAACTGTCAAAAAGATTTTGTAAATCCATGTAAAATAAGTAAGGAGTCAAAACGCCTTCGACGAACGTTTTTACATGGATTTACAAAATCGCCCGACGAAAGAAATCTAGTTAACTTAAATCTAGTCACCCCAAATCTAGTCGCCCCAAATCTTCATTACCTACGGAGGAGGAAAAAATAATAAATCCTACAAGTTCACAGAAAATGGCAATCGAGCATCTAGATGGTCCTATGCAGGTGCTGGCAGGACCTGGAAGCGGAAAGACCTTTGTTATCATTGAACGTTTGATGTATCTGATCAAAGAAAGGCAGATCCCACCAGAACATATTTTAGTCATCACTTTTACAAATGCCGCTGCGCAAGAAATGAAAACACGATTTGAAAAACGATGCAGTCATCAATTCTACCCGGTTTTCTTCGGGACTTTTCACTCAGTTTTTTATCATATCTTAAAACAACATCCGATTTACAATTCCTGTACCTTAATGAAATATTCAGAAAAAATATACATGGTTGAAATGATTGCTGAAGCCATGATGAAAGAGAACTCCTATGATTTTACGATATCAGGGGAATGGAAGCATGAATTTTTAAAGCTTGTCAGTCTGAAAAAGAATATGGTTTGCTCAGAACAGATGAACGATCCATTTTTTATCAGCTTATATAAAAATTATACAGAACAATGTCTTGCAAATCATAAAATTGATTTTGATGATATGCTGAACCTTTGCTATGAAATATTGAAAGAAAATCAAGCACTTCTACTAGAATGTAAAGAACGATTTCGCTATATTCTGATCGATGAATTCCAAGATATTAATGATATCCAGTTTCATATCATCAGAATGTTGACAAAAAATCATGAAAATGTATTTGTTGTAGGAGATGATGACCAGTCCATCTATTCGTTTCGCGGTTCGATGCCAGACATTATGCTTAATTTTGCGGTATACTATCCACAGGCAAAACAGATTATTCTTGAGGAAAATTATCGCAGTGCTGCTAATATTGTATCTCATGCGAAGTGTCTGATCTCACATAATACAATTCGATATCAGAAAGAGTATCATGCAGTAAAACAGCTGACAGGGAAGATCGTTGTCAAACATACTTCGACAATCCAAAAAGAGGCAAAAGAACTGATGCATGAAATTATCTCTCAAAAACTGAATCATCCACAGGCCAAAATCGCCGTCATATATCGGACAACCAGGCATACACCCAGT
Organism: Clostridia bacterium; assembly: GCA_012515365.1. Next base: position 955 of record JAAYYM010000220.1, on the reverse strand, counting down.
CTTTTAAAGGAATTGTACGAACATCATATCGAATTTATATGTAAAGATCACATACAAAGTATTTATCAGACCGATACAGCATCAGATCTGATCACTTATTTTAAGCTGTGCAGCTGTCATAAAAAAAGAGTGGATCTAATTAAAATTATGAATAAACCAAAACGATATCTTTCCAGAAAATCAATGTCAAAGGAAGAAGTCAGTTTTGAGGAGATTTTATTATATTATCATCATAAACCTTATATGATGCCGATTATTAAAAAGCTTAAGTATGATCTTGATAGGATGTCAGAGCTTGATTCTTATGGAGCACTTAAGTATCTGCTGAAATGTATTGGATATGAAAAATATTTAAAAGAATCGCTGGCTAATGCGGGAAAAAGTAAGGACCAGATTGAAGAAACGTGGAGCATAGTCGAACATTTTAAGGAGCTTGCAGGAACATATCAGAGAATAGATGAGCTGCTAAATTATATAGAAGCTTGTCAGAGAATGGAAGAAGGAGTATCCAAATATAAAAATCGGACAGAAACAAGTGACGAACATGATCCACCGATCTTATTATCAACACTGCATGGCATTAAAGGAATGGAATTTGACATTGTTTACATCATTCATGTCAATCAAGGTGAAATCCCCCATAAAAAGGCAAAGACATGCATGGAACTGGAAGAGGAAAGAAGATTGTTTTATGTTGGAATTACCAGAGCGAAAGAAGAGTTACATTTGTTTTATGTGGATGAATTATTTGGAAAACCTGCATTACCATCCAATTTCTTAAAGGAGCTGCTTAAATAAGCAGCACCGAGGGGCATTCCTTCGGTGTTGTTTTGTTATTTCGCTGCTGTTGCTTATTTGACATTATTTTATCAATCTAATATAATGATTTGGTATATAGTTGTGGAGGGTAGAACTTTGGAAGAAAAAGAAATTTCTAGCGCAGTGATTTCAAGAT
>JAAYYM010000219.1 GCA_012515365.1 Clostridia bacterium | reverse complement strand
GAAAAATACGGCAAACCTATTGGAACAGGAGCACAGTGTCAGGTATACCGCAAGGACAACACGGTCTATAAGGTACTTAGCGAGGGACATGAGTTAATAGGAGCCCTGCACGAAGGCTTTGCTTTGGCAACAGCAGAATCACTAGACATCCCGGTATCTAATATTCATGGTGTATATACGGAATGTGGACATATCGTGATGGAGATGGACTATGTTTCCGGAGATACACTGACTGAACTGATTATTAAAGCCGGTGAAGCAGGGGATGTAGCTGCGATAGATGCATATCTGGATGAGTTTGTAGCCTTACAGGTTAAGCTGCACAGCCATCCGGCCGGTGGCCTGGGTAATGTGCGAAATACCTATGCAACTCTGATTAAAACGTTTCCAGGAGTTTCCGATACGTTGCGCGAAAAACTTCAGAAACTACTTGAGACGCTTCCGGACGGCGATGCACTCTGTCATAACGATTTTCATCCACTTAATGTAATTGCAAGTAATAATCAATATGTCATCATCGACTGGGATTCTGCGATGATTGGTAACGCAGCAGGTGATGTTGCACATACTTATTTGGTTTGTATTTTGATGGATGCGGCCATTGAACATGTGTATGCAGATTTCTCGGGTAAATATCTGCAAAAATATCTTGCAGCGACCAATATGGATCGAGCGAGTGTAGAAGCATGGTTACCTTTGCATGCAGCTTTTCTATATGTATCTCTGCGCCAAAATCCAACCGGAGACATCTCTTTGTTAGAACCGTTTTTTGCAACCATCTAATCATTTTACTGCTGGTTAACTGTGTACTGCTGTAGGTTATTACAGTTGAAGATTTTATACGGAAGACAGACATACTTTTGCCGATTGGAGCGATCTGGTTGGAAAAGGTGTGTCTGTGTCTTTCAGATTGGCCGCTGAAAAAGTTTAATTTGGTGGTTAAACAGTCTACTCATTCTGCTTTTTAGGAAAATCAAACACGTATTATAGTTGATAAAATAATGGATATATAGTATAATCCAATTATATTGTTTGGAAGTATTCATTAATCAGTTCGATTAGTAATCCCATAATAGTAAAAATTTAAATAAGTTGTTGATATATATTCCGATGGAGGAAGTTTTATGATGAAAGAAAAGTATGAGTCTCTTTCTCTTGCTGTGCTCAGAGATCTGGCAAAAGCAAGGGCAATCAAGGGAACATCGACTATGAAAAAGGCTGATGTGATTGAAGCGATGCTTAAAGAGGACGCAAAAGAGCAGGAAGAGAAGGCTCAGGAAGAGAGAGTTCAAGAAGAAAAATCTCAAGAGCAGAATGCTCAAGGGCAGAACGTTCAAGAGAAGAACGTTCAAGAAGAAAACGTGCAAGATGAGAAAGCTCAGGAGCAAAGAAAACAAGAAAAACAGTCACAGAAACCAAGAGCGCAGAAGCCGAGCATAAAGGAGCAGCATGCGAAACAAGATCAGTCCGAAACAGAGCAATCTGTTAAGGTGAAGAAAGAAATTGTAAAAGAAGCTGCAAAAGATGTTGTAAGAGAAGCAAGGGAATCAGTGAAGGAGAGTACTCCTGAGAATCCGACTGCTGTGGCGGCTGATTCACAAAAAGAGAATGAACCTGCCGGTATGAAAGATGTTCCGGAGAGCGGAGCAATGGCAAACGGTATTCTTGAAGTTATGGCAGACGGATATGGATTTATTCGTTGTGAAAACTATCTTCCGGGAGAAAATGATGTATATGTAGCACCAAGCCAGATCCGTAGATTTGGCTTGAAAACGGGTGATATCATAGCTGGTAACACGCGTGTAAAAGGACAGAATGATAAATTTGCGGCTTTGATGTTTGTAAAGACAATCAACGGATATTCTCCGGCAGAAGCATCTAAGAGACGAAACTTTGAGGATCTTACACCGATTTTTCCGAATGAGAGACTTCGTATGGAACGTCAGGGAAGCAGTGTTGCAATGAGAATACTGGATCTGATTTCACCGGTTGGTAAGGGACAGCGTGGAATGATTGTTTCACAGCCAAAGGCAGGTAAGACGACCTTACTTAAGGATGTAGCGAAATCAATTACACAGAATAATCCAGGTATGCATTTGATTGTTTTGCTGATTGACGAGCGTCCAGAGGAAGTTACTGATATTAAAGAAGCCATTGAGGGTGATAATGTCGAAGTTATTTACTCAACATTCGATGAATTGCCTGATCATCATAAACGTGTTTCAGAAATGGTAATCGAGCGTGCAAAGCGTTTGGTTGAACATAAAGCGGATGTGGTCATTCTCCTTGATAGCATCACACGACTTACAAGAGCCTATAATCTGACTGTTCCACCAAGTGGAAGAACTTTGTCAGGTGGACTTGATCCCGCTGCACTTCATATGCCAAAGAGATTTTTTGGAGCAGCCAGAAAGATGCGCGAGGGTGGCAGTCTTACGATTCTTGCTACTGCACTTGTGGATACAGGATCTAAGATGGATGATGTAGTTTATGAGGAATTTAAAGGAACCGGAAATATGGAGCTTGTTCTGGATCGCAAATTGTCTGAAAAACGTGTATTCCCTGCCATTGATATACAGAAATCAGGAACCAGACGTGATGATCTCCTGTTAGACCCAGAAGAGAGAGAAGCTATTAATAATATCAGGCGGGCATTTAGCAGCATGAAAGCAGACGAGGCAGTTGAAAAGGTTCTTGATATGTTTGTGAGAACAAGGAATAACAGGGAATTTGTCGAGCTTGTAAAGAAAATAAGAATAATTTAATTTTTTAGCTTGCTTAATCAAAAAACCTGTGATACAATAAGTAAGCTGTTTGTTAGGAATACGATAATTAGTAATTTATATATAGAGAGGTGAAAGAAATGAGAGAAGGAATTCATCCTGAGTACCATCAGGCAACCGTAGTATGCAACTGTGGAAATACATTTGTAACCGGTTCAACAAAGAAAGATATTCACGTAGAAATTTGTTCGAAATGTCATTCATTCTATACGGGTCAGCAGAAAGCTGCACAGGCACGTGGACGTATTGATATGTTTAATAAGAAGTATGGCGTAGAAAGCAAATAGGAAACTTAAAAGAAGGTTGAGGTTGGTTAATCTCAACCTTATTTTGCGTATATAGGGAAAAAGAAGGAAGACATGAAATGGCAAAGAAAAGAAAAAGCAAACGGGATCGATCCTGTGGAGTAGGTGGTCAGGCTGTCATCGAAGGAATTATGATGAAGAATAAGGAACGTTATTCAGTAGCAGTCAGAACACAGGAAAATGAAATTGAAGTGATTGTAGAGGAGTATGATTCATTTGCTCCAAGTAAAAAATTTACGCAGATCCCTTTTATCAGAGGAATCTTTAATTTCATTGATTCTTTAATCTTGGGAACCAGAACGTTGACTTACTCAGCTTCTTTTTATGATGAACCAGAAGATAAAAGAAACGAAAAACCGAAGCTGTTTGATCGTATACTTGGGAAAAATGCTGAGAAAATCCTGATGGGTATGACTGTATTTTTTTCAGTGCTGGTTGCAATTGGCTTTTTTATGATTCTGCCTTATTTTATTGCCCAGTTTTTACGCAGATGGATCGTCAATGATACCATGATTGCGATTTTAGAAGGTGTTATCCGAATCCTGATTTTTGTCGGATATGTGACTTTGATTTCTTTGATGAAGGATATCCGGCGCGTTTATATGTATCATGGCGCAGAACATAAATGCATTAACTGTATAGAAAAGGCGTATCCGCTGACTGTTGAGAATGTAAAAAAATGCTCCAGAATGCATAAGCGCTGTGGCACCAGCTTTTTATTATTTGTTATGTTTATCAGTATTTTATTCTTTATTTTTATAAAAGTGGATGATCCGGTTTACAGAGTTATTATTAGGGTACTGCTGATTCCGCTGATTGCAGGTGTTTCTTATGAAGTGATCAGACTTGCCGGTAATAATTCTTCCAGTTTGCTTGTTCGTATTATTTCTGCCCCGGGTATGTGGCTTCAGAGACTTACGACAAAGGAGCCGGATGACAGTATGATCGAGGTAGCTATTGCAGCTGTTGAGGCTGTATTTGACTGGAAGGCATATTTTAAAGAATTTTATGGATATGATGTAGATGCCAGAGAACATGAGTCAGAGTTTGATTGAGTGGAGTAATGTGAATGAATTATAAAGATTTGTATCATGAAGGAATCGATATCCTGATGTCAGTGGGCGTGGCAGAAGCACAGCTGGATGCCAGATTACTGTTGGAACATATTTGTCATACTGACCGCAGTTACCTGCTTGCGCATGGAGAAGAGCGTGTCTCAGATGATCTGACAGACCAGTATCGAAGCATGATCAGGGAGCGCGCCAGAAGAGTTCCACTGCAGTATATTACGGGAACACAGGAATTTATGGGTAAAGAATTTATCGTGAATGAAAAAGTCCTGATTCCGAGACAGGACACAGAATGTCTGGTTGAAGAGGTGCTGCGTTATGTGGAAGATGGTGCACGTGTATTAGACTTGTGTACGGGCAGCGGCTGTATAATAATCAGTATTATGTTGTATAAAAATGCAATCACCGGTGTGGCATGTGATCTGTCTGATCAGGCACTGGATGTGGCTAGAAAAAATGCACGTGATCATGGTGTGATTGACCAGCTGGATCTTGTTCACTGTGATCTGTTTGATGGGATACAGGGTACCTTTGATGTCATTGTTTCCAATCCACCGTATATACCGACGTCAATCATTGATTCACTGGAACCGGAAGTAAAGGACTGTGAGCCAAGAATGGCGCTTGATGGAAGTGCTGACGGTTATGCATTTTATCGTAGAATCGCTAAAGAAGCAGGCAGATATCTAAAAATAGATGGGATGTTGTTTTTGGAGATCGGGTTTGATCAGGGAACAATTGTGTCGGATTTGCTTGAAGAACAGGGGTTTGCGGATGTTCGCATCATTAGAGATTTGTCTGGAAATGACCGTGTGATTGTTGCACGGCATGCGGATCATTTGTAGCCGATTTGTTTGCAAGGATTTGCTGGAAAAAAGGCTTATTATGAATATATTTATCAGAAATATATCTATCAGGATATAGATTAACCATAAGAGGAGTTTGAATAAATGTTTGAGAGACTAGAGGATTTATTAATCAGATATGAAGAAGTCATGGGTGCATTAGCGGAGCCGGATGTGGCGAATGATCAGAATCGTTATCGAATGCTGATGAAGGAGCAGAGTGATCTGTTTCCGATTGTTGAAGCATATAAGAAATATAAAGAAGCGAAGCAGGCCATCGCAGATTCACTTGCTATTTTGGATGAGGAATCAGATGAAGAAATGCGCGAGCTTGCGAAAGAAGAGCTGAATGATGCAAAAGCGAGTGTAGAAGAAATGGAACAAACACTAAAAATTCTCCTTCTTCCTAAGGATCCTAATGACGATAAGAATGTTATCGTGGAAATCAGAGCAGGTGCGGGTGGAGATGAGGCTGCTTTATTTGCAGCGGAAATGTATCGTCTTTATGTGCATTATGCAGAAAGCAGACATTGGAAAGTTGAAACGATTGAAGTGGAAGAAATCGGAATTGGCGGTATGAAAAATGTTACGTTCATGCTGAATGGTCAGGGCGTATATTCTGTCATGAAATATGAGAGTGGTGTACATCGTGTGCAGCGTGTGCCTGAGACAGAATCGGGTGGGCGTATTCATACTTCTACGATCACTGTGGCTGTTATGCCGGAAGCTGAGGAAGTGGATGTTGTGATCGATGAAAAGGATATCAGAATCGATGTGTGCCGTTCATCAGGAGCTGGCGGACAGTGTGTCAATACAACTGATTCAGCGGTTCGTTTGACGCATATGCCTACAGGAATTGTGATTTATTCGCAGACGGAAAAATCTCAGATTCAAAATAAAGCCAAAGCGTATGCTCTGTTGCGTACTAAGCTGTATGATTTGGAACAACAGAAGGCGCATGATGCAGAAGCAGAAGCAAGAAGAAGTCAGGTTGGAACAGGTGACCGTTCTGAGAAGATCAGAACATACAATTTCCCACAGGGCCGCGTAACTGATCATAGAATCAACTTGACTCTTTACAAACTTGATAAAATTATGAATGGTGACATTCAGGAAATCATTGACGCATGTATCGCAGCTGATCAGGCAGCAAAACTTGCTAAGATGAGTGAAAATTAAGAAATCAGTCTGCAAGGTTCTCTTTTTGGACCTTGCAGATACTATAGCCAGTTTGAAATTTGGTTTAGCTAATTGAGATTTTGCAATGGCAAGCTTGATTTTTACAATAGTACAGTCATTTTCAGATGAACAAGGACATTAGCATGTAATTATTTTGCTTTTGTAAGTACAATTACATTCATATATAGAATTATTCTAAATTAAGTATGTACTTTTATTCTTTTCCAATCTTTCTTATCTATAACAATTCCTAAAATTACATCCATAAACTGCAAAACTCATATATGGATATGTAATCATTTCAAATCACATGTAAATCATTTAATTTCCTACATGCTTTCTATTCATTCATAGAATCAATGCATGTAATGAAGGAGCGGTCTATGAAATCATTAGCAAAATTCTCAACGATTTCATTAGAGAAGGATTTGTCAGAAGAGCTGGGAAAGCTGGAGAATGAGATTTCGTTTGCAAAAGAATTTGTTCAGAAAGCACCGGAGGGTTCACTTCGGGTTATTAGGAATAAGAAAAAGTATTTATAAGTCGGCATCTCTTTGTATGTTTTAGTTCGTCTCAATATCATGAAGATCGCATTTGTTTGTGGTAAGATAAAATATGTTTATAGGTGGTATATTGATTTTGTTTTGTTAAGAAACTATAATTAGTTGCAGGGTATACAAGAAGAATGAATAGTTAACATAAGTAAAATACAGGGCAAGTGAAATACCAGATGGGGAAACTATAATGGGTTACAGTAGGGAAAAAAGCAAACAATTATATGAAGAGCTTTTACATAAGGGATATGCAACGGAATTTTGCGATTTAATTTCAAAGCAATTATCTACAGAATGGACTGCCAATAGGATGATAGGGTATCTGAGACAGGCTCCAAAATTGAAAGAGGAAGATGTTGTCGATGAGATGCTTGCAATTTTAGACCATAGAGAGCAGATCAGACAGAAGAAGGAAATGGAATTTTATCAAGGTAGGATAAATGAGTTGTATGAAAAGGGACTTGATGACGAAGAATAATTTTAAAATCGTAGGACAGCATCGATTTCTGTGATAAGTGATGCAGGTGGTCCGACAACAGTTTTTTATCCGGGAAAATACCGAAGGGAGATGCGGAAGTGGAATATACATCAATTACAATGGAGGAAGCACAGAAAATTTTCAAGAAAGAGGGGACCTACATTATTCTTGATGTGCGACGTGCGGATGAGTTTACTACAGGCCATATTCCTGGTGCGATTAATATTGCAAATGAAGATATAGCAAATACGGAACTTGAAGGATTAGCAGATAAAGATCAAACGATATATGTGTATTGTCGAAGTGGAAACAGAAGCAAACAGGCATCGGAAAAGCTTGCTGCCATGGGATATACGAGTATTATTGAGTTTGGTGGCATCTTAGACTGGACAGGGGAGCTGGAAAAATAAATGAATATACAAATTTTTGGTACAAAGAAGTGTAATGACACAAAGAAAGCAGAGCGATTTTTCAAAGAGCGTGGAATTAAATTTCAATTCATAGATATGAAGGAAAAGGGGATGAGCAGAGGAGAATTTACTTCAGTAGCCCAAGCCAATGGCGGGATCAATCATATGATTGATCTTGAAAGTAAAGATCAAGATACGCTCACGCTGATTAAGTATATAGCAGATGAGGATAAGTTGGACAAGATACTTGAGAATCCGCAGATCATCAAGACTCCAGTCGTTAGGAATGGAAAGCAGTCTACACTTGGATATCAGCCAGATGTGTGGAAGCAATGGGATTAGGAAGGTAACCGGAGGTAAAAATGGACTACAAAATTAGAGAGATACAATGTAGCGAATATGATATATTAGCTGATTTTTTGTATGAAGCAATTTATATTCCTGAGGGTGTGACTCCACCACCCAGAGAAATCATAAATCAGCCTGAATTACAGGTGTACATATTGGATTTTGGAAAGAGAAAAGGAGATATGGGACGGCATTGATGCAGAAAATACTTGATTTTGTACGTAAAGAAGGCTATCAGCAGACCTCATTGGCAGTTCAAAAGGCAAACTATGCTTTGAACAT
>JAAYYM010000218.1 GCA_012515365.1 Clostridia bacterium | reverse complement strand
TGAAGGAATTTGCCGGAGCCGGAGCAAGTGTTCCATTGCTTGGGTTTGGACATGCACTTATGAAAGGCGTTAAAGAGGCGGTATCTGAAAATGGATTTATCGGTCTGTTCATGGGAGGTTTTAAAGCGGCAGCTGTAGGAACAAGTGCAGCTTTGATCTTTGGATATCTGGCAAGTCTGATCTTCAAACCTAAAATGAAAAAGTAGTGCTACAGAAGCTCGAAGTCAATGCCATGAGCATGAAAGAATTTCTGCACCATAGTATCCCATTCATGTTCAAGCGATTTGTCCAAAGTGAAGGTTTGCAAGGAAGTCGCTGTTGTGGCAGACAGAGAAGAACCATCGTATTTGATATTCAGGATCAGACCGTTGATCGTGTCAGGACTGAACGAATCATTCAGGTTTGTCTGAGCCAGGAATTTGTGTGTATTTTCAGGAGACAGCAAAAAGATAAATTTAAAATTAAGTGGCGTCCGCTTTCCTTTGATCAGTGAAAAACAAATTGGTTTTAACGTTTTCCAGGTGGAATATCCGGCACCTTCACAGGCGTCTGGCGTATCCTCATCGTTTGCAAAAAACTCTTTGTTCATATGTCCGTCAATATGAAAGGTGTTATAGGTTGTAATAACTGCTTCAGATAACAAAAATGAATCAAATGTATGATCAGTTTCTGAAAGTAGACGTAGCATACATCCTTTTACATCATTAATTTTAAATGAAATCAAGAAAACACCTCCTTTGGAATATTTGTGAAAGAATTTCATTATAAAATTTGTCCATGAGAGTTTAGATTTTGCGAATATCTGCGCATGGACACTAGGCTATTGTATCATATTTGAACTGAATAATGAAGTGGAATGTGTTATACTGTGAGGAGAAAAAATGTGATACAGTACGGATGCGTAAGTCGGAACGGAAAGACAAAACAGAAAGTCGGAACGGAAGGATAGAATAGAAGGACAGAATAGAAAGGAAGAACGAAATATGAATGATGCAGACAAACTGCTTAAATTGATTGATGAGGCAACTTCACCGTTTCATGCAGTGGAAGCAGCAAAAAGGCAGTTGCAGGAAGCCGGATTTATAGAATGCAGACTAGGTGAAAAGTGGGAATTGATCCCCGGAAACAGTTATTATTTAAGCCATCATGGATCTACGTTGATTGCTTTTCATATCGGAAAAGAGCAGACAGAAAAACAATCAGGACTGCGTATTGTAGCCGCTCATACCGACTTTCCCTGCTTGAGAATCAAAGCAAGACCTGACATGAAGGAGGGAGCATATGCTAAGATTAATACGGAAATATATGGAGGGGCGATTCTAAATACCTGGCTTGACAGACCACTTTGCGTGGCAGGACGCGTTATGCTTAAGTCAGAGAATGTATTTGAGCCAAAGAGCTGTCTATTAGATGTCAGAAGACCTATTTTGATCATTCCGAATCTGGCAGTCCATTTGAATAAGGAAATTAATAAAGGGATCGAACTGAATAAACAAAAAGACATGATCCCGATCGCAGGTATGCTGCCTGCTGAAACTGGGGACGAGGAACAGTTCTTTTTGGACTTTATCGCAAAAGAATGTGGTGTAAAAACGGAAGACATTTTAGAATATGAGTTAACGGTGTATTGTGATGAGGCCGGAAGCTATGTAGGCATAAATCGCGATTTTATTTCAGCTCCGAGACTTGATAATATGACTTCTGTACAGGCATGCGTCACCGGCTTGATCGATGGAACGAGAGAAGAGGGCATCGATCTGATCGCACTGTTTGATCATGAAGAGATTGGAAGCAAGACAAAACAAGGTGCAGGTTCAGTTTTACTGCCATTAGTGCTAGAAAAAATCTATATGGAACTAGGCTTTGATCATGTTGGATATACAGAGGCAATGTCAAAAGGACTGTTCCTGTCTGTTGATGTCGGACATGCTTTTCATCCAAATCAAAAGGATAAATATGATCCGGTCTTAACGAGTGCACTAAATAGTGGCGTCTGCATTAAACAGGCGGCAGGACAGACTTATGCGACCGATGCAGAAGGAGTGGCGATCGTAGCACAGCTGCTTATGGAGGAACAGATCCCCTATACGAAATTTGCAAATCGATCAGATGGAACAAGTGGCAGCACGCTTGGAAGTATTGCATCCTCTGTGCTGCCAATGACAACAGTTGACATTGGAGCTCCATTGTTAGCAATGCACTCGGCGAGAGAATTGATGGGAAGCGCAGATCAGGAATATCTGACGCGTTTTATTCGCGCCTT
>JAAYYM010000217.1 GCA_012515365.1 Clostridia bacterium | reverse complement strand
GAGGTCCAACAGCATTACCAACGCCATACATGGACATAACAGTATCATATTCGGGAAGCAGAGCAGCTACACGGTTCATTTCATGCTGAATAGCATGGCAGTTCTCGGTGGCAGAATTCAGCATATGAGCGGCTTGTATAACAGCAAATGCGGTCGATTCTTCCGAAGATACACTGCTGATACATTCTTTCGAGAAATCATATATTTTCTCGCACTCTGCTTCAGTGAAGTAATAAGAATTGCCGGTACACCACTTCTTGTACTTCTTTGAAAAAGCCTTGATAGTGAGCTTTGATATCATATCACAGTGAGGAAAGGCTAATACAAAATCACCCCACTTTTCATGACCGTCTGATTCCCTGTAAGGTTATGTGAACATCTTATTGATTCCTGGAAAAAGTTAGGTCAAATAATGATATCAGATTATTATTCATCATTGTTTTCAACTTAGAAGCCTGTAGATACTGTCTGTTCAGTAGTTTCAATGACTTTCTCAAGTCTTCCTGAAGAACATATTCTTCAGGTCACCCCAATAGCTTAACGCATAGGAGGCAATTTTCAACGAGTCTTTCTTGTCCGTTTTAGGCTTTCTCAATGTGTTTCCACCATAGTCACTGATAAGCACAGGATTGACTACGGAAACAAATTTATTTTGTTCGTGGAGGTAGTGGACAATGGGTGCATAATAGTTTCCTGTTGCCTCCATGACAACCTTAGTCTCATCGCGAAGTTCCTTTATGAAGTCAGCTAATGACTTTAATTCACTTCCGGTGTGAGCAACATCAAAAGGCGAAGCCACAACCTCACCGAAGGGACGTACTACAGCAACTGTACTCTTACCTTTGGAAACATCAATACCTACTGCGTTCATAATAAATGTATCTCCTGAATTGAATTGTAATCGGACAAACCATACTTTACTCATTACCTATTCAATCTGTTTGGTGACACGAACGCACATATTGTGGCTCAACCTTCATAAACCGAACGCTATAATGAAAGCATGGATGACAGTCTTAGATTCGGGACACTCTGTCCCAAGGGGATTATCGTCATTCCAATTACTGCTTTCATTATAGCTTAAGTAACAAGTGCGTGTAAATCCTTACCGGTGTGCAAGGGTTTACCCGTCAATTATATTGTAACAGGGGATTATATCCGTTCAACATCCGTTCCAGCTTTTTCATTTATTCTGACACGAGCTTGATTTATTTCTTGTCGTTCATCTGCTCATTGGTCAGGTATTAGCCTTTGTCATTTTTGATTATGAGAAAATGACATTTTCAGAAATCAATAATTATTGGTAAGACACTACTTAGATAATGTCCTGTTGATCTCTTGTTTTACTTTTTCTGTAAATTCATTTGTTGTAAGGCCATTGCCGTATATAGGCTTGCCAAAAACAATTTTAATACGTATCCTCTTTCCGTTTTTAAACAGATTGTATCTTTTTTTGGTCTTGGCAAAAGCATCATACATACCTATCATAGTTACTGGGATAATGGGTACATCACATACTTGTGCAATGCAGGCAGCACCATTTTGAAATGCCCCCAGCGATCCGTCATACGTTCTTGTACCTTCCGGAAAAATAACTAAGCTTTTATTATTATTTAGATATTCTGTACCAACTTTTAATGTTGCTGCCGGATTACCAATGGATCTTCTGTCAATTGGGATTGCATTCAGCAATTTCATGAAATATCTGCCTTTTTTAGTAGCAGTGAATTTATCCCAACATATGCAAAACAGATTTTTTCTGTATGATGTACTGATTCCGAAACAAAGGACCAATGGATCAAGTTCAGAAGTATGATTTGGGCAAAATATAACTGCTTTATCTTTAGGAACATTTTTCCATCCGATATATTCTGTTTTATATAACATCCGGAATAACTTTCCCATTCTCAGGAACATTTTTTCATCTTTAGAGCCACGTTTTAATGGATAATCATGAACATTATAAGTGTACTCCAATTCGACTTTTTTCTGCTTTTGTGATTCTAAGGCATTAAAAATATCCTGTACCGTTAATTCGGCAGTAAAGAATTCGCTCAGATCCTTTTTAAACGCTTTCTCTAAAGCTATGCTTAACTGATACAATTTCAGTGAATCATATCCCAGGTCATTATATAGATTCATTTCATTTTTTATATCGACTTGTGACAGATCAAGATTAGAGCATTCACGGATACAATTTCTGACACGGCCTTCTATAGAATCATCTTCCTCTATCATAGCTTTGCTGACAGTGCTGACTGTGTCTATATCATCAGAATAATTCAAGGCGATGTCTTTAAGTTGGAAACGCTGGATCTTGCCTACGGATGTTTTTGGAAGATCTTTAATAAACCTTACTTCAGATACTCTGTAGTTTTCAGGGATCTGACCATTTTCAAAGAATAATTTCTGTTTGATATCCGCCTTTTCTTTTTCGTTGAAATCGCCCTCGATAAACATAAACACGGTGTCATACTCATTGGCCTTGTTCAGCTGAACACCACAAACGGCATACTTATGCTCTCCCATTATTTTAGAATAACTGGATTCTACCAGATCAGGCGATATTTTCTCACCATTTTGCAACAGGATAGCTTCTTTTCTTCTTCCTACTATAGTTATATGTTTATCAGCAGAAATCTTTGCAAGATCACCTGTCTTGAAGTAACCGTCATCAGTATAGGATTCTTTTGTTGTTTTTTCATCCTTAAAATATCCGTAAAAAAGAGCAGGACTTTTAACTACTAATTCTCCAACACCATTTTCATCAATGTTAATTAATTTAATGTCAATGTAATTGTTCATTGCTTTTCCTGTTACAGAAGAATCATAGTGTTTCAAGTCAGTTGAGACCATATTTACGCTTGTTTCTGTTGATGCATATACATTTACCAGTGTATATCCTAAAGAGGTATAGAAGTCCATAGTCTCTTTAGGCAAAGCTGTTCCGCCTGAGCACAAGTAAACAAGGTTCTTGCCGAACATTTTTTTGCGGATCGGTTTTAATATACCTTTGAAAAGATTAATGCCATATTTCTTTCGCATAAAAAGATTGGCTTTCATGCACTTGAACAGAAATGCTGATATCAGTTTGTTCTTGGATTTAATTGATTCTATAGCTTTGTTCATGAAGCCTTCATAGATTTTAGGTATCAGAGTGACATAACGTAAATCATATTCCTGAAATGCATTTGCAATTTTAAGAGCAGTTACATTTTCCAACATGAAAAGTGTCGATTTAAAATATATGTGCCCCAAGGCAACAGATAAACCGGCAATATGCGAAAATGGTAAAACAGCAAGCGTAGGCGATCGGTAGTTAGTGCAATTAGTATTGCGAGCAACATCTTTTAGTGATAATACTTCAGATATATGAGTAATTTCAACGCCTTTTCTTTTACTTGTTGTTCCAGATGAAAAAAGAAGCAATGCTACTTCAGGATGTACATTTGTTGTTGGCGGTAATTTATCTGATACTTTATTTACTGAATTTTCACTTAACCTAACTCCATAAGTAATATCAATGATAGGAATTAGATTTAAATACTGTTCAGGTATCTTTTTAATAAAGAAATCCATTCCGAGAACAGATTTTACTTCGCCTAGTTCCATCATTTCTTGCAGTTCTGATGACGAAACAGCGTGATCTACCAGCATAGGAACGATTCCGGCTTTGACTGCTCCAATTATGGATATAAAATAATATGGTGAAACTTTGGAGGCGATTAGAACACGATCGCCTTTTTTTAAACCTAAATTCAATAATAATTCTGCTGTTTGATTGATTTGATCTAATACATCATTGCCGGAAAAAGACATCTCTTTTCCATTTTCTAATTTATAATGAATTGCCTCTTTTGATCCCAATTCAAGTAATGATGTTTCAATCATCTGAGCAAAATTGTCTTCATTGTTTAACATTGTTAACTCCTTGATCTAAAAAAATTGAAGTTTGATTATATAGGATGATAATTGATTATTGGACAATATGATGGATCATTTTGTATTAAGATGCTGCAACTTTTCACTTCAAAATTTTCAATATGTTATTAGATATTTGATGTTGACTTATTATTTCAATTCTCCGCAAACTTCGCAGTTGTCAACACGATCAAATTTATACTCTTTGAATGTACCTTCTAATCCGTTATAGTATAAGATGCGATCAGTAAATAATTTACCGATGCCTAAGATCAGTTTCAATACCTCCATTGCCTGAAGAGAACCGATAATGCCTGGCAATGCGCCGACAACGCCGATCTCGCCATGAGGGCTTTCTTCCTGCTCCTCCCTTGGGAATACACATTCATAACAAGCAGTTTTACCGGGGATTATTGTAAAGATATGACCATAGAAGCCATGTATCGCACCGTCAACTATTGTTTTCTTCTCCTCGCAGCAAGCCTGGTTGACAATATATCTTGTGTCAGTATTATCGACCGCATTAACAATTATATCATATCCTTTGATTATTTCCTTTGTATTGTTCTCATCAAGGAAACATGGATATGTTTCGATCGTAACATCTTCATTGAGTTCTTCCAATACTTCTTTAGCTGAATCAACTTTTTTTACGCCGACTTTATTTGTATTGTGAAGAATCTGCCTCTGTAGATTACTCAAGTCAACGCAGTCACTGTCAACAAGACCAATTTTTCCCACTCCGGCAGCTGCTAAATATAAGGCAACAGGAGAACCTAATCCGCCGGCACCTATTATTAAGACCTTTGCATTTAACAGGCGCTTCTGACCTTCTTCTCCGACATCACTTAGTATCAGTTGTCTTCTGTATCTTTTTAATTGATTATTATTCAAACTTTCCATACTATATCATATATGACCACTGTAAGGATCATTTTCCCTTCATATTAGTATCATAGATTTTTGTTGAGTACAAACTCAAAATTGTGCTCTCTGGTGGGTATATCAGCCTCCTGCTAACTGAAGCAGGATCTCGAGTAATCCGTTTGGTTCAAACTTGATCTCAGCATACTGCTTTTTTCTGATAACTTTTCCATCGAGAGCCAATATTACATTGTTCTTAACAGTTTTATCCTCGTTGAATAAGCTGCTTACGTACTTCGGGAATTTATTGTTTATTTCATCATAAAGTTCGCTGATATTGCTGCAATTGAGCTCAATCTCAGTATTTTCTCCGTCTTCAACTATCATCTGTGGTAAAATAACTTTCATTTTAATTACTCCTTTTATAATTAATTAATCAAAGTTGCTTCTGGCAACTCTAAATCCAATATCATATGCTTTAAAGTTTGCTGGCTCATAATCACGGAAAGCGCATCTGCACATTTCAGAAAAAGCATGGATACTTCCTCCACGGCAAACCTTTTCTAAATCATCAGTATCATTTACAGGATTGTCTGATATCTTCTTTTCGTAATAATTCTCATCGTAGCTGTCCTGGCACCATTCCCAAACATTGCCATGGATATCATATAATCCGTATGAATTGGGTTTTAACAGGCCGATAGGATGAACATATCCGTCTGATGATTCGCTGAACCATCCATATTGTTGAATATCCTCTTCTTTTTCACAGCACCATAAGCCTTTAGAATCACCCTTGCTGGCATATTCCCATTCTGCTTCTGTTAATAACCGGCAATTTATCCATTTGCAAAACATAACCGCATCATACCAGGAAACATTTCTTGCAGGCATATTTTTTTCTTCGGAAACTTTATAAAAAGGATCGTACTTAGAATAGAGTTCTTCGGAAATAACAATATCACTGACAAAAAACTGATCCAGATCAACATTATGCTGAGGCTCTTCTCCTATGTATTTAAGCTTTGAATCAGGTGCCGACCCCATACTGAATGAGCCCTTATCGATTTTCTTCATATGATTTTGCAATAAGCTGATATATCTCTCTTTGCTTCCGTCATAGAATCTTTTGTTCATAAGCTCTTCTTCCATTTGCTTATCTGCGTGCTGAATAGCTTTCCATGCCCAATAAAGAACCTCTCCGTCAACAACATTCGGCTCGCCTTTTTCGTTAAAGCCAAATATATCCTTAACATTAGAGTAAACAATGTCAGCATTCGATTCATTCAAAAGACTTTTTAAAAACTCAACATTAGTATTTATCATAGTTAAACCTCTTCGACCTTTTTTATTGCTAATTCGCTTACCTGACCTTTATTGACAGCGAATGCTTTTAATTGCGGCATATTGAAATTTCTGAGTGATATGATGAGATGCCAGATTTTCTCAGAAGGGTGGAGATCCACATCAACTGTTGAAAAAACAGCCGGATGGCGCTGATGGCTGTGATATACACCGACTATTTTCATATTCATGGCCTGGATTTTTTTGGTGACTTCATATGTTTCTTCTTCTGTTGCTAAAAAACCTGCGTCTTCATGGCTTACATAGTATTGACCATACTTCTCGAATTCATCTTTCCATTCATTTCTTACATCATCATTAAACATGATAAAGTCAACAGGGTGGCCACCTTCTGTGTCTGAAATAAAATATCCAAAGGCTTTTTTAGGATATTTCTCTTTGACTTCATTAATAAATCTGTCTAATAATGCTTCATCAAATAATACATCTTTATTCATTACATTTCCTCCGTTATTGATTGTAGTTTTTTATCGTTACTTTTATTGATCGTCCATTCGGTTTCTTTAGAAACGGTCCAATTGATTAATTCTGAAATTAGTATAATGCTTATAGAGTTCAAAAGCAGGCGTATCATTGTATACTTGAGGCCTAAGCTGCCTGCTTCAAAGAAAATTTGCGTTAATTTAGTTGTAGCCCATGCTCCCAAAAAAATAAAAGCATTTCTTACACTGGCACCTTTTTTTAAGAGTATCGCCATGATTGGAAAAGCCATATATAATGGTCCGATTCCAATTGATCCCATAAAGAATGAGAGCAAAACGCCTCTTAATCCGGAATCATTTCCTATCAGCTTTATCATTGTTTTTCTTTCGACCCATACGTCTAAAAGACTTACCAGGAGATAAGTCGGCGGCAAAAGGAGAACCATTGCGACCAGATCCCAGACAGTAAATACACTGTTTTTTGAATCTCTGTTTATCAGCATAAAAACAATAAATAGTGCAACAACAATGAAAAGAGCAAGATATTTCTTAATAAAGCTTTTATTCTTCATCAGATTTGACCCTCCATTATGTAAATATAAAAGCAATAATGACAGCGTTTACAAAAGCTAATAAAAATGAAAAGATATTTCTTAAAAGGGTCACCTTCAAGCCTAAATAATCCTTTTCAATTTTTAATGTTACTATCCCGACCGTAGTCAGAGTCGTTATGAACATTGTGACCTGAGCATATCCTGCTCCCAGCTTCAATAAACCTGCTGCCAAAGGATACGCAACGGCTGTAGGCATCAACGTTATAGAACCTAAAAGTCCGGAAACGATTATACCGCCAATGCCGGTGCTTTTACCTAAAGCCTTAGAAATAAAT
>JAAYYM010000216.1 GCA_012515365.1 Clostridia bacterium | reverse complement strand
GTGTCCTGCATATCACGGGCAGGATGGAAAGCGGGAGTATTGAGTGCTTCGAAATTGTAATAATCGGTTTCAATCTCAGGCCCGTAGGCTACAGAAAACCCCATGCTCAGGAAAATATCCCTTATTTCATCGCGGACTCGCATCAAAGGATGAATGCTTCCTTTAGGAAAAGGAAATCCCGGAAGAGTAGGATCAAATGAAAGAGAAGCTTTATCCTCACTTGAAGTTTTCCAGGGCGCTTGCTCGAATTTTTCCTCTATGGATATTCTAAGCTGATTTGCCCTTGCCCCAAACTCCCGACGCTCCACTTCAGGCAAGTCCTTAAGTGATTTTAGGATTTCCCGTAGAATTCCTTTTTTACCCAGATATTTAATACGGAACTGTTCGGCAGTTTCCTTATCCTTAACAGCCGCCAATTCGGATTCTGCATCCTGACGAATCAGGTCAAGATCTTTTAATGAATGGCCGCTACCGGCACTTTCAGAAATCATTTCAATCCTTATGCTGCTATAGTATCAATTAATTTTTTGAATGCATCCGGTTCATGAAGTGCCAGATGAGCCAGAGCTTTTCTATCCAGCTCTATCCCTTTAGCCTTCAATCCTGAAATGAACTTTCCGTATGAAACACCGTATTGACGGGTTGCAGCATTAATTCTCATGATCCACAGAGAACGGAAATTGCGTTTATTCTGTTTGCGATGAGCATAAGCGTAAACACCTGACCGCAAGAAAGAATCTTTAGCAATGGAAATACAATTTGCACGTTTCCCATAATATCCTGCTGTCATTTTGAGCAATTTTTTGCGTTTAGCCCGTGATGCAACACGGTTTTTAGCCCTTGGCATTTCTAACTCCTTTTATAAAAAATTCAGATAAATCAGTTATGTAAATATGGAAAAATCACACCGCAATCATGGCGCGAACCTTTTTCTCTACTCCGGCATAAACAAAAGCCGTCTGCCGCAGATTGCGTTTGCGCTTACGGTCCTTTTTGTTTAAAATATGGGTGTGAAATGCTTTGCCTCGTTTCACATGTCCATTTGCAGTCACTCTGAAACGTTTCTTTGCGGATTTACGACTTTTCATCTTCGGCATAAAATACTCCAATTTTTATCAGAAATTATTACTGTTTTACTGATCATTGTTGTCAATTTGCGGTGGTTGCTCTTCTTTTTTCTCCAGATCAAGCTTACGGTTGTACTCTTTGATTTTTGCTTTATCGGGAACATATATGGAAATCATATTTTTCCCCTCCATTTTTGCTTCAACTTCAACTTGAGACAAATCCGTAAGGCAACTATCTATACGTTCCAGAAGCTTATGGCCAAAATCAATATGAGTTATCTCTCTTCCCCTGAAAACCACCGTAGCCTTAACCCTGTCACCCTTAAGCAGAAATTTTCGTGCATGACCCATTTTAAAGTTGAAATCATGCTCATCGGTTTTTGGATGAAGCTTGATTTCCTTTAAATGCATCACATGCTGCTTCTTTTTAGCCTCTTTGGC
>JAAYYM010000215.1 GCA_012515365.1 Clostridia bacterium | reverse complement strand
GAAAGATCTGCTTTTTCTTATAAGTGAGGTGGATTATGGCAACACTGTTAGTGGTTTATATCATTTTTTCTTTATATTTATCCTCTATAGTAGTCAATGACTGGCTGCTTGAGCTGCTCAAATGTATCCTTATTCTCAGGCATAATATTCAGCCCAGCAAAGCTTTCGTTATGCGAATAATAGTAATTACTTAAAGCCTCTGTCAAAGCCATTTCATCGTTATTCTCAAAGTCTCTAAGCATATCATTTATAGTCTGCTCAAATGTTGTACAACATATGTTATCAGAAATAAAATAGTCAATATTGTCATAAGAATCAACAATATTATAGTTTATGTTTTCGTACACACCTTTTCTTGTTGAATAAACATCTATTATAGCTTCATCAAAGAAACCGGAGAACATTTCCAGATATTCTAAAGCGGAAACACCACAAAGAATGACATCATTTGTCATAACATCTTGCAACCAAAGGCGAGTTGATATAAAATCCTTACGAGTTTTTGTTTTCATATTTTACTTCACCTTACTTTATTATTTGCCAACATTTAAAGTTTCCTTCACTCATATTATACCTTATATCACCTGTAAAGTCAATATATTATAAAGAATTCCGTTCATAAAGGTGGTGTATTATTTGGACGTTTTAACCAAAAGTGTGTCATAGTGACACACTTCTAAGATTTAAGTATTGATTATATTAAATTATTATGATAATATAAAAATGATAGATTATATGAATGGAGATATTACATATGTTGTATCTATATTTATCTGCACTTACATCAGATGAAGATAAGGATATGTTTGAAGAATTATATCTGAAATATCGCCAAATGATGTACTCATTAGCGTATAAAATACTTAATAATTCTGAGGACTCTGAGGATGCGGTTCATCATGCTTTTGTATTAATTGCAGATAATTTCAAAAAAATAAAATCAATTCCTTGTCCTGAATTGAAGCCTTACATTGTTATTATAGTTAGGAACGTATCTATCAATATTTACAATAGAAACAAACGAAAAGCTGAACACAACATTGATATTGAAAATTATGAGGTGCCTGTCGAAATTGAATTTTATGAAAACATTGATTACGACAACTTGCTGAGTTCTATTAACACGCTACCTTTGATATACAGAGAAGCACTATACCTGAGATATGTCAGAGAATTGACAACTAAGGAGATCTCTGAAGCTATTGGAATATCAGTTGAAGGTGTCCGTAAACGTATAGATCGTGCCAGAATAATGCTCAAACGGGCTTTGGAAGAAGGAGGTGATGAAAATGAATGATAATTTCAAAAAAGCACTTACCGATTCAATAAATGCAGAATTTAACGATTTGATACCTGAAACAGATTCGCATACTTTTTCGCCAAGATTTGAGAAAAAGATGAAAAAGCTTATAAATCAAAGAAAAAAACCATATTACAAACTCATTAACACATTTGGCAAACGAGTTGCTTGCATTACTTTAACTATAATAGTCGCATCTTCAATTACAGTTATGAGCAGTGAAGCATTAAGGACAAGATTCAAAGGCTTCTTCATACAGATAGAAAACACTCACTCAACAATCAAGTCTGATGATAAAGCCAACTGTCCAGATACTATTGAGGAGATATACGAAATTACTTATGACTTGAGTGACTTTACGGTTGAATTTGAGGATTACGATGAATACGACCGACACACTACATATAAAAAGGGCAATATAATAATCAGTTTTTATCAACACTCCAAGCCATCATATGATGTCGATTATAATACAGAAGATGCAGAAATTCAGGAAATAGAGATAAACGAAATTAAAGGTTTATATTTTTTGGATAATAAAAATTATGATCATCTTATATGGGATAATGGCGATTATATTTTTAATGTAAACTCAAACATTGGTAAAGATGAACTAATCAAGATAGCTGAATCTGTGCAAAAAATAGAATCTGAGCAATAGTATTATTAATTTGTCGCATATTTGCCTCCTGTTTTGTTATGACTTATTGAACAAGGAATTCCTTAAAAGTCATAACAGACGGGAGGTGTTTTTATGTTAAATCGTGTAGTAGCAATTATGATTGCTGTTATTCTTTCAACGGCAGGAATAATGGAACATAAAGTATCAGGTGCTTACATTCCGCCTGATTCTTCACCACAGTATTTATATATCGATAACTGCAAATCAAAATTGACCTTTTCAGGTGATGATGCTACTTGCAAGAGTACAATTGAAGGATATTCTGGAACTACTACAAAAATAGTTATATATCAGGTGCTTCAATAGAAAATCAGTTCCTCAAATTGGGACGATATTTGCAGTTGGGATCATACATATTACAGTTATGAGGCATCATTCACAAATTACCGTTATGATCTTTCAAGCGGAACTTATCGCTTGAAATCTCAATTTACAGCATATTCAGGAAATTCATACGAAACGGAAACTAAATTTAGCTCAGAAGTAACTATATAGTATCTAAATCATTTTTCTGCAGGAAACGGATAAGATAAAATTTTTATTGGCTATTTTATTAGTCTGAAAGGAAATGGAAATGAAAATTAAATTCAAAAAAGCCATTGCTTCAGTAATGGCAGCAGCAACTCTTGCAATTTCATTCAACTGTGTGAATGCAAGTACAGCGGATACTTATATGTTTGGTGATACACAGTACGGTGGAAACTATTATTCTCTTAATGTAGACAACTGTGAATCAACTGGTTACTTTCATAGTTACAGCACAATGACAAGATATTGTACCGTGAAAGTGTATCTCTATAATCCTAATACATTCCAGACTTTAGCTGGCTCTACAGAATCTAAATCCTCAAACGTATCAAATGGAGCGTGGCTTAGTGTGTCAAAAAATTACAATGGACACAATCCAACTTATAAACACTACTATAAAGCAGACCTTTATGGTGGAACTGTAGGTCCTGTTCCAATTGTTGAAACAGTTAATCTCAATATTGTATGTTAATCTCTATACACTTATAAGATATTGCGTATTCTAATCATGAATATTTAAATTACAATCAATATAGTATTAGATCAACTTTCTAAAACGAATTTTAAGCAATTTCAACGCTGATAGGAGCATATCAGAAATGAGTGCTCCTATTTTGTTTAAAATTTATAAAAGGGGATTTAGTAATGTACATCTTAAAAAATCTAAGAGATCTTATTTTAAACAGTAAAATTATTTCCGCCTTGCTTGTAATTTGTATCATTGTTTCCACTCTCATAATACAATTCTCCTATGGTATTTATCAAAACTATCATGTTATCATTGAGCGAGGAAAATCTGAATATCGTGAAATTTATATAGAATTTGAGAACGGTGCTGATGATTATGTTAAATTATCACAGGTCTTATACTGTGTTTATTCATTCTCATCTAATTTATATGAGAGTATTGACTATTGTTCTATTGGTCAAGACCAACAAATTTTCAGAGATACGTATAAAAATATGGATTATATTGAAGATGAAAATGGTAGTCTGATTGATCCCGCAAAAACGAATTATTTCTATTGCTCTTTTAAAGAAGATGGTACAATCACATATTCTGATACAATCAAAAATAATTGTATACGAGAAAATCTCTTGGATGGCAGATGGTTTACCGAAGAAGAGTGGGATAATAGAGAAAAATTATGCATAGTTGGATTAGGTAATGGTACTCAACGAATTCAGCCATTTATTAACGAAAATGGTGTAGTTTATAATATAGAGCATGATGGTGTAGTTGAAACAAATAAATATACTGATGAATTTGGTGATACTTACAAGATAATAGGAGTTAATTATACTGGAACAAACATATTTCCTGTTTTTTCCGTTAATCAGAATTATAGGATTGATTCGTTCTTCCTTGAAATGTTTCAGCCAATTACTTCAGAACAATATAAAGAGCTATGCACTATCTTGGAAACAAATCTTGGCAATTATGTGAAGATGCCTGATATTGAATTTACAGAAAGCAGAAATATTTATCTATACAATACTATTCTGATTATTTGCGGTCTTGTATCATTAGCAGCAGGAATCAACTTTATTATTCTTTTTCATTTCATTATGATGAAACGTCGAAAAAAACTTGCTATATTCAGATTATGCGGATATACATACATAAAATGTATTATAATGTGCCTTTCGGAATGTTTGATTCTTACTGTTCCGCTTTATGTAATATCCACTTTTGTATATGATAAATTCATTGTATCAGCATTTTCAGACTTATATCCATATATGGAATCTGCTAACAGCCTGAAAATATATCTGATATTAGGTGTGTTGTATATTGGCATAACAACAATAATTACGCTGATTATGTTAATTAAGGATATTGCTAAAACGTCAATTGTATCAATTCAGAAAGGGAGGTCATAACATGAGAAAGATCAGCTCTGCTGTAGTTGGACGTCCATCCTTAACAAATCCAAGAGCGTGAGAAGCGTTCTGTTGCTGATCCAGATCGAGTATAAGAACTTTCTTACCTTTTTTCGCAAGTCCTCCGGCAAGATTTATTGTAGTAGTTGTTTTACCAACACCGCCTTTTTCTGAGCATATAGATAGTATGGTTGTTTTAGCTGCCATTGCTTTGTTCCTCCCTGTTATTTCTTCTCTGGTGTGTCACCGTGACACACTTTATCAACGATTGTAATGTATTCGTCAAAATAGAGTATAGTGTGGATATTCGTATTCCGGTATT
>JAAYYM010000214.1 GCA_012515365.1 Clostridia bacterium | reverse complement strand
ATCTTAGAAGAATCTTGTGCTGTGGCAGTAAGGAAACAGCCGCCTACAGCCCCTTTCTTTACAGTAACAGTAACCTGATTTCCCTGTGCTTTTACTGTAGCAATACTTGCATTACTGCTACTCCATTTAACAATGGAAGAAACCTTCTGATCATCTCCACTCCTTGGAACTGCCATTAACTTAAATACATAAGTACCGGTTGTGACATCCTCTTTTCGCAGTCTGAATTCATCGTTGTCACCTGCCATGCTTTCCAGTTCACTCTGATAAACCTTTCCGCTATATCTGCGTTCCGGAAATTCAACCGGATTGATTTCAATTTTTTCGATTTTCAGGTCTGGCTTGACATCTATATCCTTGCCACATTCAGCTTCGTTAAAATTTTCATCTCCTAAATACTTTGCATGAATCCGATGTCTGCCCTCTGTGAGATTTGCTTTCGTAAATGTAATAGACGGATTGCGTGTAACATCCTGCGGTGCACCTATTTCTTTCTCATCAAAATAGAACTGAACCTTTCCGGTTATTTTTTCTGTAACCTTTGGATCACCTTTTGTAACTACTGCTGTATATTTCTGACTTTTTCCCTTACTAATCCAATTGATATCCGGTGTCAATTCAATTTCTGTATCATATTTCGCACTATCATTACAATCCACATATACATCCCGAGGTTCCGGAACATTATAATTACCTGTTTCATCTTTGACTTGTGCTACAAATTTAAGCGTATTTGTTGTTTCCGAAGGCAGTATGTATTCAGCTGTCCAAATCCCGTCTCCAACTGAATTAACCGAAATCGATGTTCCATTCTCCGTCTTAAGTGTCACTTGTTCCGGATGCTTGATTCCCGGTGCCAGCGTAGTCTCTTTAACAGACTGGTTTTGGGACGTTATCGTAAACGTAACCGGTAAGCCCGGTCTCTGTCTGGTTGGTGAAACCTTAAAATCAAAATCGATATCTGCTTTTTTGATCGTATATTGATTAGCGCCTTCCTTCATAATCACTTCATAATTGGCATTGTGAAGTGTTCCTTTCGTAAACGCATATGTTCCTACATCTTCACCCTCTTCACGCGCCATTTCACCTTCAAGTGAATCACCGCCTGTTAATCCACTTTCAATTCCTTCCATTGATTCAACATCAAAATAAAACCAGTTATGATCAGGATATCCATAACTCTTTTCCAGAGTGCGTGCCGGACTAATATATGCCGGACGCTTTAAAATATTTCCGGAAGTAGTCAGTGTCGTTGTTACTTCCCCTTCATTGTCTACTAACACATAATTATCTCTGCCATCACCATGAAGTCCTACGTTTCTGGCTGTAATCGTCAAATTCTCGCCGGCATTTTTACTGTTATACAGATAAGTATCTGCACTTGCAAAAACAGTCTCCTGATCCACTCCCTCAAGCCCTGACAATTCGACTGATAATGTTTGTTTTTGTTCATCAGTTACAGTGTTATTATCATTATAGACCTTAGTCGTATTGCCGATAATTTTACCTGTTAACGGTTTCTTTTTTATTATAAATGTTCCTATTTTTTTATTAAAATCAGCAACATCAAATTTATCCTGATTGAATTCAATTTCAATGGAATAGGTATCTGCCGACCAAGGGTTTGCTTCGCTCCAGCCGCCACTGGTAATATAACTGATTGAATAATTTCCCTCCATTGGAATCACTGTCTCACCATTCATGACCGTTACAGAAGGTTTGCATCCTCCGACGCGTGAAAAAACAACCTCGTTTTGTGATACCGAGATATTCAGATCGTTCGCCTTAATTTTATTGTCTGCTTCCCCTGTCACATTAGAAACATCCGGCTGGATCTCACTTTCTGACACAGATATAACTGCTTCTTCCTGATTGTCGGAAGCCATATTTTCCGATACATTGTTTTCTGCTACATTGTTCTGTGAAACATTGATTTCTGCTGCGTCAGCCGTTATTGGCTGCATGGTCAGTATCATTCCGGCTGACAAAAGTACCGCCATCATTCTCTGCCATCTTTTGTAATTCTTTTGTTCTCTCATTAGAATCCTCCTTGAATGTGTTCTATCTGTGCAGTTTGAATTGGTCCTGTTCCGCATCGTTGATCATCCAGTTGCATCTTAGCTTCTTTAAATCGCGTTCGTGATACTGGAAGAACCGTTCCATCAATTAAGACTACCCGATAATTCTTAAGTTCCATAATGTAATATGGATTAACCAGATGACTACTGTGTGTCCGTATAAAATTCAGCTTGTACTCCTTCTCGATTGCAGTAATATTCTTTGCCACTTTAATGGATTTCTCATCTCGTAAAATCAGATACGAATAAGCACGGTTTGCTTCGATTCGAACAAGCTGTGATGTAGATATGTAATGAGACTTACCCGTTGTATCACGAAATACCTCTTTTGTCTCGGACTGATACATACCAGTGGTTTCATAAAGAAGCTGTTCACTTAGATGATTGATATTAAGCGGTTTTTCCTTTGTCTGCAAGGCAACAGAAATATGAATAAAATGCATCTTCCATCCGGATGATACTTTCCCACACTCCTTGATTTCCTCTTTTTCATATCTCCAGTCTACAGATATTCTCTGATTCACTCGAGTGATCATTCCATTTGGGAAATAGCTGACCAGATCCATCTGTATCAGGACATTACAGCTATCTCTTTTCAGTGGATAACTTTCACTTGAAAGAGCGATAAGATCATAAACAATCCCATTCTGCATTTTTCCTGAAAAGCCTTCCATAACAGCCGCTTTTCCTCGCATGAGCTGACCTTTTCCTACGGAAAGTATCACAACATCCGAATACAGATACTCAAAGAATAGTGAACAATCACCCTCATAGTAGTTTCGTACAATCTCCATTGACAATGTATCCAGTTTCACTGACATATGATTTCCTCTGACCATACTTTCTGATGTTTAAAATTGATCCATTTATTGCTGTTTTTCATCTTACCACATAGTCAAATTTCAGTCAAATCATTTTCCCGTTTAACGTTTTCATTTGCAAATTAACGTTTGTATTTTGTAATTCTTCTGTCAACGTGCACTGCAAGCTGCCAAACTTAAAGAAACTATCGGAGCCAGACCCATCAAAAAACAGCGTCACTGTCAGTGACGCTGTTTTTTTAATTTCACTTTCTTATAAAGACTTTCGTAAATATCTTGCTGTAATTGTTTCACTATGTTCTGCCATCTCTTTTGGGGTACCCGTAAAAACAATTTCTCCGCCCCCGGTTCCACCATCGGGTCCCACATCGATCAGATAATCCGCCTGTTTCATCACATCCAGATTGTGTTCAATGACAATAACCGTGTTACCACGTCGTACCAAGCTGTCAAGCAGATCCATAACCTTCTTTACGTCAGATGCATGCAAGCCTGTCGTCGGTTCGTCCAGTACATAGATGTTCCCTTTCTGATACAGATACTTTGCAAGCTTCACCCTCTGTCGCTCACCACCGGACAGAGTCGAAAGCGGCTGTCCCAAAGACAGGTAAGGTAATCCTACCTCTACCATCGCTTTCAGTACCTTACTGATTTTTGTGCTTTCTTTGAAGAATTCCAAAGCATCCTCTGCCGAAAGCTCAAGTATCTCCATAATATTCTTTCCTTTATATTGATATGACAATGCTTCATCACTGTATTTTTTGCCACCGCAGGCTTCGCAGACCGTAGTCACCGGATCCATAAATACTAGCTCTGTCACAATCATACCTCGTCCCTTGCAAGCCGGACAAGCACCTTTAGAGTTAAAGGAAAACAAAGATGCACTCACCTTGTTCTCTATCGCAATCAGCTTACGTATCTCATCAAAGATACCAAGGAAAGTGACAGGTGTAGAGCGTCCTGTTGCTGTAACCGGAGACTGATCTACCAGCACTACCTGTTCCGCATATTTCTTAGCAAATACATCTCTAATGAGTGAACTTTTGCCGGAACCCGCTACGCCTGTAACAACAGTCAGTACATCCAGTGGAATATCCACCGAAACGTGTTTCAGATTGTGCGCACAGGCATTCTCAACAGACAAATAATTCTTTGGCACTCTTGGATTACTCTTGAATAAAACCTGCT
>JAAYYM010000774.1 GCA_012515365.1 Clostridia bacterium | reverse complement strand
TTCAGTTCGGAGCGTGAACCCCTCCCTTTAACCTTCCGGCACTGGGCAGGTCTCAGCCCCTATACGTCCGCGTATGCGTTCGCAGGGACCGGTGTTTTTGGTAAACAGTCGCCTGGGCCTGCTCACTGCGACCCTCTCACGCTCCAGCCGCAACGGCCTTCACGCTGCCAGGGTGCCCCTTCTCCCGAAGTTACGGGGCTAATTTGCCGAGTTCCTTGACGGAGGTTCTCTCGTCCACCTTGGTATGCTCTACCTGCCCACCTGTGTCGGTTTGCGGTACGGGCGCTCGTTTTCTCACTAGAGGCTTTTCTTGGCAGCATGGACTCAATCCGTTCGGGTTGGGCCGTAGCCCGCTCCTTCCCATCACGCCTCGGTCAGCGCATCCACGGATTTGCCTATGGACGCTCCCTACACGCTTGGAGGCCTCGCGGCCCCGGACCTATCCTCCTGCGTCCCCCCATCGCTCAAACAAAAACGAGCGGTACTGGAATCTGAACCAGTTGTCCATCACCTACGCCTCTCGGCCTCGGCTTAGGCCCGACTCACCCGCAGCTGATCAGCATGGCTGCGGAACCCTGGGGCATTCGGTGAGGAAGATTCGCACTTCCTTCGCGCTACTCATGCCAACATTCGCACTCCCGTACGCTCCAGGTTCGCTTCCGCTCCCCCTTCACTGCCGTACGGGACGCTCCCCTACCACGCCATCTCGAAGATGACATCCGCGGCTTCGGCGCCAGACTTGAGCCCCGGTGGATTGTCGGCGCCGCGACACCTTCGACCAGTGAGCTATTACGCACTCTTTAAAGGGTGGCTGCTTCTAAGCCAACCTCCTGGTTGTTGACGCGTCGCAACTGCCTTGCCCACTTAGTCTGGACTTGGGGACCTTAGCCGGCGGTCTGGGTTGTTTCCCTCTCGACCACGAATCTTAGCACCCGTAGTCTCACTCCCGGATTCGCACCACGGCATTCGGCGTTTGAGTTGGGTCAGTAAGCGGGATGCCCCATCGCCAATCCAGTGCGCTACCTCCATGGCACGTTCTCATCCAAGGCTGCACCTAAATGCATTTCGGGGAGAACCAGCTATCTCCGGGTTCGCTTAGCATTTCACCCCTATCCACAGGTCATCCCAACCGTTTGCAATCGGTCCGGGTTCGGGCCTCCACGCATGTGTTCCACGCGCTTCACCCTGCCTATGGATAGCTCACCCGGTTTCGGGTCGACTCCATGCGACTCAATTCGCCCTTTCGGACTCGGTTTCCCTCCGGCTCCGGCTGTCTCCGCCTTAACCTCGCCACACAGAATCACTCGTTGGCTCATTCTACAAAAGGCACGCCGTCACCCCGAAGGGCTCCGACCGGCCGGAAGCGGACGGTTTCAGGATCTCTTTCACTCCCCTTGTCGGGGTGCTTTTCACCGTTCCCTCACGGTACTGGTTCACTATCGGTCGCTTGCCGTATTTAGCCTTGGGCCGTGGTCGGCCCTGCTTCCCACCAGATGTCTCGTGTCCGGCAGTACTCACGCTCATCGCGCACCGCGCCCTGCTGACCGTTCCCTACGGGACTCTCACCCCCTCCGGTGCGCCGTTCCAGGGCACTTCGGGTGACCAGCTCGCTCTTGGGCGAGGGATCAGTCGCTCCCTCCCACGATCGCGTTCTACCCCACGCAAGCAGCGCCGACTGGCTCGTACGCCTGCGTGGTTTGGGCTCCTCCCGTTTCGCTCGCCGCTACTCCGGGAATCCTCTCTTTTCCTCGAGGTACTGAGATGTT
>JAAYYM010000213.1 GCA_012515365.1 Clostridia bacterium | reverse complement strand
TAAAAAAGTATTTGCCACTTAACTATATATCCGTCATGATTGGTATCGGCGTATTTCTGAGGCTTGCATATATCTTATTTACTCCGGTCTGGTGCAGACAGCACGATGTCATTGATTTTGGAACAGGGATCGGTCACGCAGGATATATTGAATATTTATTTGAACATAAAGCTTTACCGGACTTTGATCCGCGTGAGAAATGGGCATTCTTTCAGCCACCGCTGCATCATATCATTGCTGCCATATGGATGAAGATCAACGTGCGTCTGGGAATACTGTATCGACAGGCACAGGAAAATGTGCAGGTGCTGTCTTTATTTTATACAGGCTGTATCATGATTTTCTCTTATTACATTTTCAAAATGTCAGGTCTTAAAAAATGGGGGATGCGGGTTGCATGTTCTATTATAGTCTTTTCACCGGTGTTTATTTTGATGTCAGGAAGTCTGAACAACGATCCATTGTGTATTGCTTTACAGGTCGCAGCGATCTATTTTGCATTGAAATGGTATCAGCAGCCATCGTACTTATCGATCATTCTTTTAGCATTTTGTATCGGAGCGTCTATGATGACAAAAGTATCCGGCGGATCTGTTGCGCCGGCAGTTGCAGCGTTATTTCTATTGCGTTTGATGAAAGCAGATGAGGAAGAGAGTTGGAGTGTTCTGCATGTGCTGCATCATATTAAGAAGTATATTCTTCAGTTTCTGGTGTTTGGAGTGATTTGTATACCGATTGGTTTATGGTTTCCGATTCGCAATCTGATCCGTTATCAAATCCCGCTCAGTTACACACCGGCAGTAGGCGAAGGACTGTCGCAGTATTCTATACTACGCAGAATCTTTGATTTGCGCATGAATAGTGTGTATCCTGCTATGATCAATAATGGTGATGCTTATGATGAATACAATGTATTTCTTGGAATGATTAAATCGTCATTATTTGGAGAATATAATTTCTCCGTCATGACAGGGCTTGTAACACCGTTTTCTGTAGTCTTGTTTTTGGCAGCAGTTGTGCTTGCATTACTTGCATTTGGAGCAACCTTGTATTTTCTGTTTCATAAGAATTCAAAGATGTCAGTACCGGATAAGTGGTTTTTTGGTATCTTTTATCTGAGTCAGTTGTTTGTCTATTTCTTTTTCGCATTTAAGCAGGCATACTTCAGCTCACAGGATATCCGTTATGTGGCCGGTATCCTGGTGCCGCAAAGCTTGTTTTTAGGTTTGTTAGCAGATCGGTTTCATGAGGATCCGACACCGAAAGGTAAGGCAGTATTCACGACAATTGTCATATGTTCGCAGCTGTTTGCCATCTGCAGTACCTTGATTTACTTTGGAATCGGACTGGTTAGAAGTTAAGATAGTTCCTGAAGAGTTTAATCTCTTCAGGAATTTTTATTTTATTGTTTTCCAGCCGCACAAGCATGTTTTCATAGGTCCTGATATTGGCACGGTTTTTATTATGATAACGCTCAATGATGTCATGATAGAGCGGATTTGCTTCCAATGCAAGACGGATTTCCTTTGAAAACGGGCAATACTGAAAGAGCATATTACGTGCAAGCTTATTTAGCCGGATGGAGCCATTGCTTTCAAACATGACATAATCAATATAATCACGTACAAAAAGCTCTTTAGAATGATTTCTTGCCTTGATTAAATTCTGTTTCAGTTTATCTTTTGCATCTGTCGACAAATCTCGGTTTTTCTTATAGGTCTGGATATATTCACAATAATCGCTGGTCAGAGAACGCTCTGAGATATCATTCCAGCGTACACCTTGGATGCGTCTGCAAAGCTCCCATCTGAATTCTCCGGTCAGACGTACCATGGATGGATAGAGATCCTCTAAGGATAAGACAGAGAGCATCATACGAGCAGGTGAGGTTCTCTTTTTGCCTGTGATTTCCTGCCACATGATCGAACGTGTTCCTATGTTAGGCATCAGTATAATATCCGGGAGAACTTCTGTCTGTAGAAGCTCTTTTATAATGCCTTCTTCAGGTGCAGAAAAAATTGTTTCACGATAATATGCAGAATAATCGATAGAGCGGATTGTATCCAGTGCCTGATGGATATTTTCGGCAGTCACATAAGCATCACGAAGCTGTTTGTACAAGTTATGGTCAGATAGAATCGGACAGAAGGTCGAGATATGACCCTGCGTCAGTTTATTTGTCAGCTTGAACATGTTATCAAACTCAAATTGCAGACGCATTTTTGCATTACGCTGGGCAGACTCCTCCTGTTGTGGTGTTATTTTATTACTTAAACGAAGATTTCTCAGATAGGTTGTATAATCTACATTCAGTTCATTGATACAGGGCTCTTTCTTTCCCTGATAAATCTGCATCAGCCAGTCATAAAGCAGGAATACATTGTGCTTTTCATCAGGTGCAATATTTTCCGTCATGGTAAACAGCTCTACTGCATGATTGATCCCAATTAATTTTTCATCTACGTAGCCAAAATAGAAGAACATTTTTAAGATGACCGGAACAGCTTCATCTGTCAGACTCTTAAAAAATGCTTTCTGATATAGATCATAGAAATAATTCGTCAGATCCTTACGAATGGCTTTTGTTGTATCATCGGTGGAAGCACGGTCAGGCAGCTCTCTATATTGTTTGATCAGAGAACGGAATTTATTGCTTGCGGCATCATCAAATTCAGCATATATGAGAATCGTGTCGATGGAGTTTTCAAGCTCAGACATGATATCTGTTTTCAGTGCCAAAGAAGTAGACTGATGTGTAGATTGGTCTGCAGAGGCATCGATACTGGATAACGCCTGATATTCTTTTAAACGTTCGTTGACAATGGTCTTATCAAAATAGGTTTCTTTTGATATTTTCCTCACAAGTGTATCCATCGTACTTTTAATAGGTGAAAGATCAGTCCATTCAGAATTAGGAATCAAGGATTCATACAATTTGAGATAAAAGCTGTATAAATCCAGATTAAAATCAGAGATATATAAATCACAGAGCATATCAATATATTGGTACAGACGCTCACATTTAGGCAGTACCTTCATAAAATCAGCGCTGGCTGTATAAATGAACCCTGCGCATGCATTCGGATGCGATGAGTAAAAGGTTTTCCAATTTGCAGAATTAATGTCGGAAAGATCCGTATAATAAGGAGAGAGCCAGTCCTCCAAAATGGTATCCTGTGAGTATTCACTTAACTGTTTGATACCCGGAAGCGTTGCTGCCTCTATTTCATAAGATTCACAAAACATTTGATATTTATCATAGTAGTCGTTTGCTTCGTGATATAGAGTAGCACAGTCCTGATAAAGTGAGGAGTAAACGTCTAAGAGAGTAGCACATTCCTCTGCAAAGTGAGAAGTAAGGATACCGGCAGCTGTTGGATTGTTATTGATCAAAGCCGCCAAATCAGAAATAGAGGTATACGGATACTGATAAATCGTGACATCCTCAAGTACTGTATATTCAAATGGATAATAGATTGACTGTGAATCAAACATTCCAAGAATATCATTTTTCTGCAAAGTCATGGTAATAAAGGGTGTTTTGACCTGAACACTACCCTCAGCGATGATATTGATGATACTTGAACGTTCACCTGTACGGTAAATCGTCTGGTCCTTTGTAAATTTCACACTTGCCATCAGGAGCCCACCTCATTTCTGCATATTTAGCTGTCTATCTACATTATACGAAAATTGGGGTAAAGATACAATGTATAGAATCTATTTTTTCGTAGATAATAGGTAGAAAATAAATATCAATACCGGAGACACCACTATGGGACAGACTGAGATTTATATAAAGGCAAACAGGAATACGCTCGTAAAGAGTGAGGATGTTTTTTTTCATGACGTGGCAAGTGTGACAGGGACTGATCAATGTATCTTGAATCACATCAAAGCCATGAAGGTTTATAAGTTTAAAAAACCAAAAGAGAAGAAGGAAAAGAAACAAAAGCGTGAGCAGGTAGTGATTAGTATTCTGAAAGTAATCGAGCAGATCAAGACAGAGTATCCTGATGTGACGATTATTAACGAAGGCGAAAAAGAGCTTATCATTACGTTTGAACAGCAACACAAAAGACACGCATTGACTCTTATAGTCAAGACTGTTTTCGTAGGATTTCTCTGCTTTTTCGGAACAGGCTTTACGATTATGGCGTTTCACAATGACATAGGAATAACAGGTGTTTTTGAAAATATATATACGCTTGTGACAGGACAAAAAACAGGTCCTTATCGGATTTTAGAGTTAGCCTATTCACTTGGACTTGCCGGAGGGATTGTTGTGTTTTTTAATCATTTTGGAACAAGGCGGTTAACACAGGACTTAACACCAATTGAAGTGGAAATGGAAAAATATGAGAATGATATTAATACCTCGTTTGTAGAAATCAATGAACGAGAGGGGAAAACGATAGATGTTGAATAATATTCTGCTTATTTTGATTGGACTTGGTTCTGGTCTTGTCGTATCCGGTGGTGCATTTACGGTTTTGCTTGCTGTTGGTCTGTTACCAAGGTTTGCAGATAAAACACATACGGCAAAGCATATTTTTCTCTACGAAGAGGTTGTAGTGGCGGGAACCTTGCTTGGTTCAGTGTTTAGCGTGTTTCCGGTTCATTTTAACATACAGGGGATTTGGATGTTTTTGTTTTTGGCAGTGGCAGGTGCTTTCGCAGGTATTTTTGTCGGATGTCTGGCTATGGCAATCGCGGAAATGCTTGATACGATCCCCATTTTTACAAGAAGAATCTCATTTCAAAAGGGGTTGAATCTGACCATCTTTGTTATGGCGGTCGGAAAAACAATTGGTTCATTGATCTATTTTTTTATGTAAAGGAGCATATCAGATGCAGGAAAATATTAAAAATCAAAATCGTAATCAACGTTATAAAGAGCAGGTACAAAGAGTCACACCTGTGCGTAATTTATGGATTCAGATGTTAAAGGCCTTTGTGATCGGCGGATTGTTTTGTCTGTTTGGAGAATTTCTAACGCAGATGATGAGCGCATCAGGGATGGAACAGGAGATTGCAGGAAATTATACCTCCATGCTGCTAATACTGCTAAGTGTCCTTCTGACAGGTTTTCAAATTTATCCGTCCATTGCAGAATTTGCAGGTGCCGGAATACTAGTGCCTATTACAGGATTTGCAAATTCTGTAGCTTCTGCAGCAATTGAATATCAAAAGGAAGGACAGGTATTTGGAATCGGATGCAAAATCTTTATTATCGCGGGTCCTGTTATTCTCTATGGGATTTTTACGAGCTGGGTGTTAGGGGTAATCTATTGGATCATGACGGCGATTTGAGATAGTTGAACGTTTACTCTGCACTGATCAAGCGTGAACTGATTCTATGAAAATCAAAAGCAATATGTTATGATAGCATTTGAAATATTAAATACTGACAGGTAATTGCAAAACAATCTCATTTTCTTTGATGAAGAGTTTCGCAATGGCCTGTGAGTCTTTGATTAACAGGGGGAATAGGATGTCAGAACAGCCGATACATAAACGTCGAGAACGATATAAGGGAAC
The DNA here is from genome assembly GCA_012515365.1 of Clostridia bacterium. The sequence goes on along the minus strand of JAAYYM010000213.1, from coordinate 8,640 downwards.
ACACCCTAAGAAATACAGTGAGCGTTACAAAGAGCTGCAGCCGGATAAATATGAGGATATTGTCGAAAAAATCATACAAAAGGGAAGTACCCCGGTAGGTATGCACATTTCGATCTGTGTGCAGGAGATATTGGATTTTCTGCAGATAAGCGCTTCACAAAAGGGGCTGGATGCGACGCTTGGTTATGGTGGACATACGCAGGAAATGCTCAAATGCCTGCAAGGACAGGGACATATTTATGGTTTGGATGTTGATCCGATTGAAATAGAGAAAACGACAGACAGGCTAAGAAATCTTGGCTACGACGAATCGATTTTTACTTCGCATTTGATCAATTTTGCGGATATTGACCAGATTGTCCCAATAGCAGGAAGTCTGGATTTTGTACTTGCAGATCTTGGGGTATCTTCTATGCAGATCGATAATCCGGAACGTGGATTTTCTTATAAAAAAGAAGGGCCTTTGGATCTTCGACTCAATCCTCAAAAAGGGATATCGGCAGCTGAACGCTTATCAGATATTACATATGATGAATTAAGGGGAATGCTGATTGAAAATGCAGATGAGCCATATGCGGATGAAATTGCAAGAGCAATCACCGGGAAACTGAAACGTGGTATAAAAATCCAAACAACGACACAGCTTAAAGACGTGATAGAGGAAGCATTGTCTTCTGTTAAGGTAACTGATCAAAAAGAGTTGATAAAGAAATCCTGTCAGCGAACATTTCAAGCATTGAGAATCGACGTAAACAGTGAGTTTGAAGTATTGGAGGCTTTTCTTGATAAATTGCCGACAGTCCTTTCAAAGGGCGGCAGAGTAGCAATTCTTACCTTTCACTCAGGAGAAGACAGACTAGTAAAGAAATCCTTTAAACAATATAAAAGAGAGGGCGTATACAGCGAAATCGCTGAAGAAGTAATACGCCCATCAGCACAAGAATGTATGAGGAATCCCAGAGCAAGATCAACGAAAATGCGCTGGGCTGTCAAAGCCTGATTAGCAAAATATGAGTTAACTCTGATCAATTAAAGGAATCAGGAGCTGATAATGCAACGGCATGAGCAATGCCTGGTACACTGTTCCCTTCGTTAAAGCTGGTAGGGGACAATAGTGCACCTGTCGGAATAAATAACACGTGTTTCCATTCACCTTCTGATAATTTCTTTAATATATAAGCACTTAATACCACAGCCGAGCATCCACAGCCACTACCTCCGGAGTTTGTTCCCTGTGTCTTTTGGTCAAAAATTATTTTTCCACAGTCATCCAGCTGATCATCGGCATGAACTCCGTGATCATCCAAAAGTTCCTTTAGGAGCGTCATACCAATATAGCCTAAATCACCGGTAATGATTTTGTCATAGTAATCAGGGCTTCTGTTGAAATCCAGAAGATGATTCATGATTGTATCGCATGCAGCCGGTGCCATCGCTGCTCCCATATTCATAGAATCCTTTACCGCGAAATCCACGATTTTTCCAGTCGTAATACCGGAAACTACAGCCTTTGCATCTGTTTTATCATCTGAGACAATAAAAGCGCCTGCTCCTGTGACGGTATATGTGGAAGACAGTGGGCGTTGATTCCCGTAGCTTAGTGGAAAACGAAATTGTTTTTCTGCACTTGCAAAATGACTGGATGCCATACATAACACATGTTTTGCATAGCCACCACCGATACACATTGCACCAAGACTTAATGCTTCTCCACATGTCGAGCAGGCTCCATACAAGCCAAACAGCGGAATGTCATAATGTATGAGTCCAAAGGATGTAGCAATTAACTGTGACAGTAGATCACCTGCAAACAGATACCGAATATCTTCCTTTTGAATTTTACTTTTGCCAAGCACAAGTGCTGCAGTTTCTTTCAAAAGTGTACTCTCTGCTGCCTCCCAGTTTTCACTGCCAAACATGGCATCGTGAGCAATCATATCAAAGAGATCTCCTAATGGTCCTTCTCCTTCTTTCTTTCCTACGATAGATGCATTCCCGATGATATAGACCGGGCTGTCGAATTGAATACTTTGTTTTCCGATCATCTGTGTCATGATTTCCTTACTCCTTATATGGTTATTATTAGGTAATTAGTTCATGAAGTTGTTTTGCAATTACCTGTTAAAAGCTGTGCCTGATGTTAATATGTGCAATCATTAGTTAGTTTATTCACAAAAAAACATATTCTGAAATGCCCGTAGATGGCTACTGAGTGACTAGACATCATTTCACGAACACGCTATAATGATAATGAAATTTCAAAAGAATGACTCATACGGGAGGAACTTATGAGAATTATACCAATCGTTGAAAATACAGTTGCTGCAGATGGATTGCTGGCTAAGCATGGATTATGCCTTTATATTGAAACAAGAGATCATAAAATGCTAATGGATCTTGGACCGAATGATACTTTTATATACAATGCAGCAACGCTTGGGATCGATCTTACAGAGATTGATATGGTGGTGTTGTCACATGGGCATGCAGATCATGTTGGTGGACTAAAAGCATTCTTAAGTATCAATGATAAAGCAAAAATCTATCTTCATAGAAATACCTGCGATCCTCATTTTTTAAAGGTTTCGGGCTTCCCATGTCCGATGGGGATCGACAACAGTGTCATAGATGCTTATCCGGATCGGTTTGTATTTACGGATCATTTTACAAAAGTAGATGGTGAGATTACGCTATTTGCAGGAGTGACCGGACGCAGATGCTTTGCAAAATCCAATGACATGTATTATGTCAGAAAAGAATCAAAGCTCGTAAAGGACAATTTTTCGCATGAGCAGAATATGCTTTTGACTAATGGAAAAGAATGGGCACTTGTGGCAGGCTGTGCACATAATGGAATTTTGAACATTCTGGAGCGTGCAGTTGAGGTTTGTCAGGAAAAGCCTAAAACAGTTCTCTCAGGATTTCACTTATATAATGAACCAACAGATGAATATGAAAGTGATGCCTTGGTCAAAGAATTAGGAGAGGGATTGCTGGAATGGACAGACACAGAGTTTTATACCTATCACTGTACAGGTGCAAAATCATTTGAAAAGCTGAAAGAGATGATGGGTGAGCGACTTCACTATTTTGCAACAGGACAGAGCATTGAATTATTGGAGGAAATCGAAGGCTACATTTTATATTAAACGTTCTTTTGATCGGTTATTTCAGATTAATTTCAGCTTGATCGTCTATACTGAATGAGAAAGCGAGGCGATGATTCATGAGAATCTTGATTGTTGAAGATGAAATACGACTTGCAGAGGCACTCGGTCAGATCATGAAGGAAGAAAAATATGTAGTAGACATCGTCAATGACGGTAGTGAGGGGTATTATTATCTGACAGAAAATCATTATGATGTAGTAGTACTTGATGTGATGCTTCCACATATGAATGGTTATGAAATCGTCAGGCAGATGCGAAAAGATAAAAATGCAACGCCTGTTATTTTATTGACAGCCCGTGATGATACGAAGGATAAGATTGAAGGACTCGACGCAGGTGCAGATGACTATATGACAAAGCCTTTTGAACCGGAGGAATTACTGGCGCGGATTCGTGCTTTATCGCGCAGACAGGGAGAAGTGATCATAGAAGCTCTGACTTATGAGGATCTTACGCTTTCCTTGAACTCGTGTACATTAACATGTGGCAGGAAATCAGTACATCTGGGCTTTAAAGAATTCGAAATGCTGAAGCTTTTTATGACTTCACCGAATATCCTTCTTTCTAAAGAACAGATGATATTAAAAATCTGGGGATATGAATCAGAGGTTGAGGATAATAATGTAGAAGCATATATTTCATTTTTAAGAAAAAAAATAAGCTTTATCGGATCAAGAGTAACGATCATGACAGTCAGAAAGGTTGGATACCGATTGGAGGTTTTATAGTATGATCAAGAAGCTTCAAAGGAAGTTCATTCTGATTAATATGAGTCTGGTTACACTTGTTCTTTTACTTACATTTGCGGCGATTATCATGTTTAATTTTCGCGTAGTCGTACGTGAGTGGGATAATATTCTGCATGTTACTCTTAGAATGCAGAATATTCCGGAGGAAAAAAGACCGGAAAAATTTGATGTCGGGACTTTCCCCAAACAAGAGCATGACCGTCCCTTGCTGTTTTCTCTTTCTTTTTGTGTAGATGTGACTGAACATGGAGAAATACTGAATTCACGAACGAATAACGTAGAAGTAACAGATGAATTCATGCAAATGTGTGCTCGAAAAGCGCTGAGTCAGAAACGCGATCGGGGCTATCTTAAGGATTATACATTTGTTTATATGATTGAGTATTCGAATCAAGCCGGTGAACCGATCAAAATTGCATTTGCTGATGCAACAAGACAGCTGAAAGCGATGCAGCATCTGGTTCTTATTTTATTATTAGTATTTGTAATCAGTTTACTCACGTTCTTTTTTATTAGTCTGTTTTTATCGAGGCTGACGATTAAACCGGTCGAGGCTGCATGGGAACAACAAAAGCAGTTTATAGCCGATGCATCGCATGAATTAAAAACGCCGTTGACTGTTATTCTGGCTGATACTGGAATCCTGTTAGGGCATAAGGATTCTACCATAGAAAGTGAAGAAAAGTGGATCCATTATATCAAAACAGAAGCTGTGAGAATGAAGAAGCTGGTAGAGGATATGTTGTTCCTTGCGAAGTCAGATATGGATCGTGAGGATCGGATTTATACAGCTGTTGACTTGAGTGAGTGCTTGTGGAGCAGTATCCTTTCGTTTGAATCTGTTGCGTTTGAGCGTGGGATTGTACTTAAACAGGAGATACAGGATCATATTGAGATCATTGGAAATGAGAATGAACTGAAACAGTTGGCTGCGATCCTGATGGACAATGCATGTAAGTATGTGGAGCCGGAAGGAACAATTACCATCAACTTGAAAAGGGTGCTTGATAAAGTTTATATGCAGATTGCAAATACAGGGGAAATAATCAGCCGTGAGGATTTGCCACATTTGTTTGAGCGTTTCTATCGCGTAGATGAATCTCGCGTTAGAAAAGAGGGTGGTTATGGACTTGGTCTTTCAATAGCAAAGACGATTGTAAAAGAACATCGTGGTAAAATAACAGTTGATAGTACAAAAGAAGAAGGCACGGTTTTTCAAATTGTATTCCCGATTAAATAAGGTTTTTTGGTAGAAAGGTATAAAAATAACGCTTGCTATTTGTATAATATTACATAAGAAATGGACTTGCTTTTTCGAGTGAGTCCTTTTATAATGAGGAAACCATCAAGGAAGAATTTATTCGGAAAGAACTTATTCAGAATGGAGGGAGGAAAGCATCACACAAATAAATGGAACTTAATCTTAGCATTTGTACGGAACATGTACAAAAAACGTTTCGGCTCGTTGAGCATGAACGGCAGCCTGATTTATATGAATTAATGATACAGGCTGATTTCTTTAAGCTATGTGCATCAGTAAGCTTGCTCATCCGATATCACGATGATACGTGGAAACTATGGCAACAAAAGCCACCCGATTGGGAACCTGATGTAAACGAACCTGTTTTAACGCTGACGATGCACTCGGCAGCTGTTCTGAAAACAATTCACGGAGAATATCTGTGGATCATCTTAAACAATTCTTTTCAAATCTCTACTAAATCATACTTTTACTCACTCAAACACCAACACAATATCACAATTGGACGTTATAAGGATAATCGCATATGTCTTTCTCATAATCCCTATATATCGGGAATGCATGCGGCTGTTAAAATGACAGAGTCAGGCTATATAATAGAATCATATGGTACCAACGGTCTTTATCTCAATGGAGAAAAGCTGATTAAAACAACACTTCTTCAATATGGAGATGTCATATGGATGTTTACCATGCATTTATTGTTCTTAAAGGATCAGATCATGATTTATCTGGCTGATGAATATACAACCTCACTTGAAGAACTTGTCATGGATGATGCATGTCGGAGTGAAATAATCAAATTAGAAGCAGATACAAACGAGTTTTTTCATCCGGCTCCAAGAGCTGTGATACCTGTAAGGAAGGAACCGATTGAACTCGAAGGACCACCTGGGATACAGGTATATAGAAAACAGTCTGTTTTGCTGACGATAGGACCTGCTTTTACCATGGCAATCCCAATGATACTGGGCTTTGCCATTGCTGCTTATGCATCGGCGAATCGAGGGCAGATGAGCATGGGGATGGGATATTCTGCGCTGATAACATCTGTTATATCAGGGCTGTTTGGAACAATATGGGCTTGTCTTAATTTGAAGAATAACAAAAAACTATATCAAGAAAACGAAAGACAAAGAAGACATTCCTATGAGCGGTATATGCAAGAATGCGAGCATAAGATCAAAACTATATATGAACATAATTTTAACGCGATGAACAGTATGTATCCGGCAGCAGACGTTTGCTGTCGTTATCAAAAACAATCTTCTCAGCTTTGGAACAGGACCAATCTCCAGAGTGATTATCTATTTTTTCGATTAGGAATCGGAAGTGTGCCATTTCAGGCCAAAATTATAATCCCCAAAGAAAAGTTTGTACAGCACGCAGATCAGTTGATGGAAGCGCCTAGGATGCTTCGGCAAAAATATGAGTCCTTAAATAATGTACCTATAGGAATTGATTGTAATAAGTATCGTTTGATCTGTATCCTTGGTGGACGGACAGAAATCTGTAACATTATGAAAAGCTTGATCACACAAATCGTGACTGGTTATTCTTATTGTGAAGTCAAACTGGTATGTCTGTTTGATCATCAGGAAGGAAAAAAAGAACTTGCAAGAATGGCATTAAAGTGGTTTCCGCATATCTGGTCGGATAATGGGAAGGTCAGATTTCTTGATTACAATGAGGGATCGACGGAGACTGTTACATATGAGCTTTGTCAGATCTTTAAGCAAAGGGAAGTATCTTTGAAAGAAGAGCAGAACAAGCCAAAAGGACAGGAAGTATTACATACACATTATGTGTTATTGATTGATCATTACAGACGTTTTTTAGGGGAAACGATAGCAGAGTATGCGCTGACTAAGCAGAAGGAGTGTGGGATCACTACTATTTTGACCGCAGAACACTTTGAAGAGCTTCCGACTGACAGTGATCTGATTATACAGCATGATCAGAAATATCATGGGTGTTATTCTATTTCAGATTCTTATGAAAGCAGACAAAAAGTAAACTTTGATGAGATCGATGATCAGTTGTTTGCAGATATGGGGAGAAGGATTGCAGGGATTAAGGTGAAGGTGCAGGATCAGATATCAGAAATAGAGAAATCAATCAGTTTATTTGAGTTATTTCATATTTTTGATCCGCATGAATTGTCTATAGAGGAACGTTGGAAATCAGCCAGAACAGATTTATATATGAAGGCTCCTATTGGAGTCAAAACAGGAGGCAGAGTCTGTTATCTTGATATTCATGAGAAAGCACATGGACCTCATGGACTGATTGCAGGAATGACAGGCAGCGGTAAGAGCGAGATCTTGCAGACTTATATTATTTCTATGGCAATCTGTTATCCGCCAGAGGAAATCGGTTTCTTTCTAATCGATTATAAGGGTGGTGGGATGGCAAATCTTTTTCATGAACTTGCCCATGTGGTAGGGAGCATATCAAATTTGTCAGGAAGTGATATCCACCGCGCAATGGTTTCGATCAAAAGTGAAAACAAACGCAGACAGGAGTTGTTCGGACAGTATGGAATTAATAGTATTCATGAGTACATTCGATTATTCAGAAGTGGGCATGCAGTAAAACCATTACCTCATATTCTGATCATCATAGATGAATTTGCAGAATTAAAAAAGGAAGAGCCGGATTTTATGAAGGAATTAATCAGTGTTGCACAGGTGGGGAGAAGTCTGGGGATTCATTTATTGCTTGCTACACAAAAACCGGGAGGTGTCGTGGATGATCATATACGCAGCAATTCGAAATTTAGAATATGCTTAAGAGTTCAGGATCGTCAGGATAGCTCAGACATGCTTCAACGTAGTGATGCTGCATACCTGCTCCAGCCAGGAAGAGGGTATTTGCAGGTGGGAAATGATGAGGTTTTTGAATTGTTTCAAGGTGCGTATAGTGCAGCCGTATATGATCCAAATGGAAATCGATATGAGGATAGTGTTTCGTTGATCGATTTATCTGGAACAGAGGAATCAGTGCATAGAAGCAGAGTGAAAAAGAAGGAACAACAGACGCAGTTAAATAGTATTATAGATGAAATTAATCGCATTAGAAGGTGTGAAGGCAGAGCAGATCATGAAAGGGTGACGAAACTTTGGATGCCAGAGCTTGAATCTGTGATCGGAATGAAAGAATTAATGAATTTATTGGAAACAGACTCCAGAGAGACTGACAAAAATGAAATATCAGTTGTTATTGGAATGTATGATATGCCAGAACAACAATGTCAAAAGCCGCTATCTATCAGCCTTTGTGAGGGTGGTCATCATGTAGTTTGTGGGATGCTTATGAGTGGGAAGAGTGTTTTTCTTCAAACAGTGGTCTACCAATTTATTCAACAATATACATCGGAAGAGGTTCAACTTTATATAATTGACTTTAGTAGTCAGCAACTATTTGCTTTTCAGAATGCACTTCATATAGGATGCATTTT
>JAAYYM010000212.1 GCA_012515365.1 Clostridia bacterium | reverse complement strand
TATCTATTTAATTCCTACAGTAAATTTACGCTATCATGCATGAAAAATTCATTGACAGAAGAATAATGGAATGATATGTTATTAATAAATAGTACATATATACTGAGTATATACTGTACTGGTGAATATAGGGGAGTAGTCAGCACATGAACATTTGTGCAATTAAATCAACAAGCATGTTTGCCTGTAGAGGCATTCTGGTTTAATTTTAAATGGCGAGACCTGTGTTTCTCAGTAAGAGAGACACAGGTCTCTCTTTCATTATCAGGAGCATATTTGTAATAGAAAGAAGTGCGAAAAGCAGGAGGAGAAAGAAATGGATTTTTTGTTGGAAAATGTTATGGCTATTACATGGCAGCAGTGCGTCATGTATCTGGTAGGAGCAGTATTGATCTATCTGGCGATCAAAAAGGAATATGAACCATCCCTACTGTTACCTATGGGATTTGGAGCAATTCTTGTCAATCTGCCCTTTTCAGGAGTGCTCAATCAGACACTGGAAGGAATCGGAGAGACCAATGGTATCATTGAGTGGATGTTTAATATTGGAATTGAAGCATCAGAAGCATTACCGATCTTATTGTTTATCGGAATAGGAGCTATGATCGATTTTGGTCCGCTTTTGTCACAGCCGATTATGTTTCTATTTGGAGCAGCAGCTCAGTTTGGTATTTTTGCAGCAGTACTATTTGCAACGATTATGGGCTTTGACTTAAGAGATGCTGCGTCTATTGGTATTATCGGAGCAGCAGATGGTCCTACTTCTATTTTAGTATCACAAATGCTGCACTCAAAATATGTGGGAGCGATAGCAGTCGCTGCATACTCTTACATGGCACTTGTTCCGATTATTCAGCCATTTGCCATTAAGCTGGTAACGACTAAAAAAGAACGTAGGATTAAGATGCCATATAATCCAAAGGAAGTATCTAAAGTAACAAGAATCTTATTCCCAATCGCCGTTACATTTATCGCAGGACTTGTAGCACCTATGTCTGTAGCATTGGTCGGATTCTTAATGTTTGGTAATCTTCTTCGTGAATGTGGTGTGTTACAGAGTTTATCAGAGTCTGCGCAGAATGTACTGGCAAATCTGATCACACTTGTACTTGGAATCACCATTTCATTTAGTATGCGTGCAGAAGAATTTGTCAATATAAACACATTAATGATTATGGCAATCGGACTTTTGGCTTTTGTTTTCGATACGATCGGTGGTGTGCTGTTTGCTAAAGTTATCAATCTGTTCCGTAAAGAGAAGATCAATCCAATGATCGGCGCGGCGGGCATATCAGCTTTCCCAATGTCTTCACGTGTTGTTCAAAAGCTTGCAATGAAAGAAGACCCATCTAATATATTGATCATGCATGCTGCAGGAGCAAATGTATCCGGTCAGATTGCATCTGTTGTAGCCGGCGGTATGATTATGAGCCTGGTAGCAAATTATTTATAGGAGGAAAAACATGAATATAGAAAATGTATTGATTGCCCTTTCTATTATGTGGAAGGGAATGGCAGGTATTTTTTTAGTTATTATTATTGTGATGCTCCTTGTCATGCTGATGTCAAAAATCACGGCAAAGAGCCCGACAAAGGAACAGGAATTAAAAAAGGAATAATCCCCTTATTTGAGCCCTATTGATATTTATGATATAATCAGTTATAGTTCAATTATCAGATACGAGAGGGGATAGCCCATGTGCAGACTGGCAATCGTGATACCTTGCTATAACGAAGAACAGGTGTTGACAGAAACCATCAGACAGTTAAGCGATACATTAAAAGACTTGATTAGTAAAGGAAAAGTATCAACAAACAGTTATTTACTTTTTGTGAATGATGGAAGCAGGGATCAGACCTGGAATATCATAGAACAGGCTTATCAGGAAAATAAATATGTAACTGGATTGAATCTGGCAGGAAATGTGGGACATCAAAATGCACTTGTTGCGGGGCTATATACTGCAAAAGAACATTCAGATATCTGTATTTCCATCGATGCAGATTTACAGGATGATATCAGTGTCATTGAGACAATGATAGATGAATATAAAAAAGGAAATGATATCGTATATGGCGTGCGCAGCGCACGTAAAAGTGATACATTTTTCAAACGTACAACAGCCGAAGGCTTTTATAAGGTCATGCGGTTTATGGGAATAAAGAGCGTGTATAATCATGCAGACTATCGTCTGATGAGTAAACGCGCAGTTGATCAACTGGAACAATACAAGGAAAGGAACTTATTCCTGAGAGGTATTGTTCCTTTGATTGGTTATCAGACCTCATGCGTATATTATGAACGTAAAGAGCGAATGGCAGGCGAATCCAAATATCCGTTGTCAAAAATGCTGAGTTTTGCATTTGACGGGATCACATCGTTTAGTACAAAGCCTATGATGATGATTTTGTCATTAGGTCTTATTATGGTGCTCTTAAGTATTGCGGCAGCAGTTTATGCATTGCTGTCATATTCAGCAGGACATGTTGTCAGTGGCTGGACTTCACTGATTCTTTCTCTGTGGTTTATAGGAGGACTTGTTCTTTTTTCTTTAGGTTTAATTGGTCAGTATATCGGTAAAATATATATGGAAGTGAAACAAAGACCAAGATATAACATTGAGAAGTTATTACTTCATGATGAAGAAGAGCAGGACAAATAAAATAGCAATTTGATATTGGATAACAATTAATAATATGATATTATTATCGAAAACAAGGAGAGCGAATATGAACAAAGAAAACTATAAAATGTCCGTAGTAGTTCCTGTATATAATGAAGAAAACGGAATCCAACCCTTTGTAGACCGTATGGTCAAGGTAGTAGAACAGTTAGGGTGCGATTATGAAATAATTTTTAGTATGGATCCATCCACTGACAGAACGTATCAGGTGATCAAGGATTTTATGAAGGAAAATAAACATATTAAACTGATCACGATGAGCAGGAGATTCAGACAGGCAGCTGCGACCATGGCAGGTGTCTTAAACTGTACAGGTGATATCTGTGTCGTAATCGATGTCGATCTGCAAGATCCTCCGGAAGTAGTATTGGATCTGGTAGAAAAATGGAAAGAGGGATATGATGTTGTCTATGCTCAGCGTATAGATCGTCAGGGAGAGACCGCAATTCGCAAATTTATAGATTTAACAGCATATCGCGTGATCAATTATTTATCATCTGTTAATATTCCGGTAGACACTGCTGATTTTAGATTAATTAACAGACGTGTTATTGAAGAATTGAGAAATATGAAAGAAAGTAATGCCTTTTTCAGAGGTATGGTTTCTTTTGTTGGATTTAAGCAGACAGCAGTCAGATATCACAGAGAGGCAAGAGCCGCTGATGACAGCAAGTATAACCGACTTTGGGGAGAGTGGCGAATGGGACTGCACGGAGTATTCTGCTTTTCATCAAAACCTCTTGAATATGTCACATTTTTAGGTGCTTTTCTTACGGGGATAGGTATGCTTATTTCTGGTGTTTACGTGTTCCAGAAAGCAATTCTTAAAAAGAAAGAAGCTTTTGTAAAGGGAACGACAGCACTTATTTGGTTTTTTGGCGGATTACAGGTGTTTGTTTCGGGTATCCTTGGAGAATATGTGTCAAGAATCTATGATGATGTAAAAGGAAGACCACTTTACATTATTGACGAGTTTGATCAGAACAAAAAATAGGAATGGAGTAAAGAAAATGAAATATTTTATTACAGGCGGAGCAGGATTTATCGGATCAAATATGGCAGATCGATTATTATCGGAGCCGGAAAATGAAGTGGTTGTTTATGATAATCTTGTAACCGGAAGAATACAGTTTTTAAGTGAAGCTATGAAAAATCCGAGATTTACATTTGTAGAAGGAAATACATTGGATGAAGAAGCTATGACAAAGGCTATGAAGGGCTGTGATTTTGTATTTCATTTTGCAGCTAATGCAGATGTCAGAATGGGTTGCGAGCATCCACAAAAGGATCTGGAACAAAATACGATTGCCACTTTTCATGTGTTAGAAGCCATGAGAGCAAATGGAATTAAGAAAATCGGATTTTCTTCAACAGGATCTGTATATGGAGAAGCTAAAGTAATTCCTACTCCGGAAGATGCCCCATTTCCGGTACAGACTTCCTTATACGGAGCGTCAAAGTTAGCTTGTGAAGGACTTTTGGCAGCTTATGCAGAAGGCTTTGGATTTACCACTTATATTTTCCGTTTTGTATCGATTTTAGGTGAGCGTTATACACATGGACATGTATATGATTTTTATAAAAAACTGAAGGCTGATCCTACGAAACTATATGTACTTGGAAATGGGAAACAGAAAAAATCTTACCTTTACGTAAAGGATTGTATGGAAGCAATTCTTACAGTAATCAGAAATACAAATGAGAAGGTTAATATTTTCAATCTCGGAACAGATGAATACTGCGAAGTAAATGATTCTATTGGCTGGATTACGAACAAAATGGGTGTCACTCCTGAATTAAGCTATGAAGGAAGTGAGCGCGGATGGATCGGAGACAATCCATTCATTTATCTAGATACGAAAAAAGTCAGAGCATTGGGATGGAAGCCAAAATACAGTATTTCAGAGGGTGTTATTAAGACTGTAGAGTTTTTAGAGCAGAATCCGGATGTATTATAGAATAGATAAAGTGAGGGTTTTCTAATGATTATTGCACGTAGTCCATTAAGAATTACATTGGGTGGCGGTGGCACAGATTTACCGTCCTATTATGAGAAGCATGAGGGATTCTTAATTTCAGCAGCAATAGACAAATATGTATATATTACGTTACATCAGACGTTTGAAGAAGAAATATTGTTAAAATATTCGCGATTTGAAAAAGTAAAAACGGTTGAAGAAATTCAGCATCCGATCGTAAAAGAAGCATTAAAAATGCTCAATATTCAATCAAACAATTTGGAGATTTGTTCAATGGCAGATATACCTGCAGGAACAGGTCTTGGTTCTTCGAGCAGCTTTACAACTGCATTGTTACGTGCACTCCATACCTTACAAGGAAATATCGTAAGCACCCGAACACTTGCGGAAGAGGCATGCGAGATCGAAATGAACCGACTACACGAACCTATAGGTAAGCAGGATCAATATATTGCCTCTTATGGTGGAATTACTTGTATGAATTTCCATAAAGACGGATATGTCTGGGTGGATCCTTTGGCCATTACGCAAGAGACCTTATACAATTTGGAAGACAATCTTTGTCTTTATTTTACCGGATTTTCGCGTTCTGCAGGCAGCATTTTGTTAGAACAGGACAAGAAAAGCAAAGAGATGGATAAAGAGATGATTGAGAACCTGCATTTTGTCAAGGATCTTGGATATCAAAGTAAAAGAGCACTTGAACAGGGAGATTTGGATACGTTTGCTGATATTATGAATGTTCATTGGGAGTACAAGAAAAAGAGATCAGGCGGTATGAGTAATCCAAAGATTGACGAGTGGTATGAGCTGGCACTGAAAAACGGTGCAGCAGGTGGGAAAATGATAGGCGCCGGCGGTGGCGGCTTTTTAATGTTTTATGCACGAGATAAAGTGAAACTGAGAAAAGCATTGAGCCAGACAGGAATGTCAGAGGTTCGCTTCAGATTTGAGAAGGAAGGGTCAAAGGTCATATGATAAAAGCTGCAAAGATGCAGGTAGTCGTCCTGATGGGAGGACTGGGAACCAGACTTAAATCATATACGAAGGAAACACCAAAACCGCTTGTAGAAGTAAACGGAATGCCTTTTTTTGATTATCAGTTTGACTTGATGAGAAAAGCTGGTTTTTGTAAATTTCTTTTTCTGATCGGCTATCGTGCACAGATGATCGAATCCTATTATGGGGATGGATCGAAGTGGAATGTTTCGATCAGCTATAGTTATGACGGAGAAGAACTGCTGGGAACCGGTGGAGCAGTACGAAGGGCTTATGATCTGTTAGAGGATGATTTCCTGCTCATGTATGCAGACTCTTTTATGGATATAGATTTTCAAGAGACGTTGTATCGTTATTCTATTGCAAAAGAGCAAGGAAAACAGGCGTTGATGACTGTTCTGAAAAATCAAAATGCGTATGATAAGAGCAATTGTATCATTGAGAATGGCCAGCTTCTTTTATATGATAAGCATCATCCGACAGAACAGATGAATTATATTGATTATGGAATAGGAATTTATCAGAAACAGCTGTTTACAAATTATCAGCTACATGAAAAATTTGATGTGGCTGTTATTCAAAATGCATTATCGTTACACAAGCAGATGGCAGTGCACATTGTTACAAAGAGATTTTATGAGATCGGCAGTCCCCAGTCTCTTGCCGAATTTAAGGAATATTCTAAACAAAGATTTTTTGAAAAGCATCCGGCAGTCTTTTTAGACCGCGATGGTGTATTGAATGAAATTGTATATAATGAAGATACTGAACAGATGGATTCTCCATTAAAGATAGAGGAAGTTGTATTTATGGATCGGGCAGCAGAGGCAATCAGGCTTCTGAGGGACAAGGGCTACTATGTATTTATCGTAACGAATCAGCCGGCTGCCGCCAAAGGGAAAGTAAAGCTTGACAGATTATATGATATCAATACTTATCTGATCGAGCAGTTAAAGGAGCAGGGCGCTCTGATAGATGATTTGTTTATGTGTCCACACTATACCAGAAAACTAGACCTGACGAAGGAAGATTTTTTGATAGAGAACTGTGAATGCAGGAAACCAAAAGCAGGACTTTTACTCAAAGCAGGAGAGAAGTATCAGATTGACTGGGAGCATTCATATATGGTTGGAGATTCCTATACGGATGTGGTCGCCGGACAGAATGCAAATG
>JAAYYM010000773.1 GCA_012515365.1 Clostridia bacterium | reverse complement strand
CTGGACCAGACTGGAGACATCCTCCGTCTCCAAGTCTCTGGAAGAGGCCAGCGCGAAGGGGGGAGCCTGTTCGGCCTCGGCGTTCCATGCGCCCTGCCAAGCATAGTCCTGCAGGGGGAAGACGGGGCCGGGGGTGCCGGTGATTTTGAGGTCGTCACAGCCGGTCTTGTACCGCAAGGTCCCCTTGGCAAAAGCCAGACCCGCGGAGCGGACCGTCGCATTGAAGGTGAAGCCATCTTCGCCAAAGGCGTACTCCATCACATAGTGAACGGGGAACTGGGGAGCGGACTTGAATCCATTTCGCAGGCCACCGGCATATCGGAGCTTCACGCCGTCTGCGGTCGGGATGATCTGCAGTGCGCTTTCGTGGTCATAGTACATCCGCAGGGGAGCGCCGCTCCCGGGGGAAAGCTCCAGTTCGCTCACCGACTTGAAGGTCTGTTTGTTCTCCTTGTCGGTGATCTCCAGAATGGCGCCGCCCGCCCGGGAGAGGACCACCTGATACCGTGGAGATTCCAGAATCAGCCGGGAGCTCTGGCTGGTGAGAGTCACAAAACCGAAGCTGGTCGTGCGCTGCAGATCGCTCCACGCAAGGGCCGTTCCTTCGGGCCGCAGGACCATCTGGTTGCTGTATTGGTCAGGAGTCCAGACCACGTGCAGTCCTGGTTCCGAGGCATACTGCCGATAGAGTTCTACCAAGGGCGAGGCTCCCGGGAAGGCGACTGCCATGCCGGTGCCCTCCCGGGGGAAGAAGCGGATTTCCTGACAGTTGGGGGCCAGCGGGAAAATCCGGGCATTGTAGAGCAGGCCGTCCACTTCCGGAATACGCAGTCTGCCGGTGTGATAGTTGGCCTTCATCAGCGGCGCCGCGGCGAAAGCGGGCGAAACCCAGTCTTCCAGCAGCGCGGAGTGCTCCGCCGCCTGCCAGCGGTACATGTCGGATTCGTCCAGAACAACGGCATAGCCCTTGCCGGAGGCGCTGATGGTCACCTGCGACGGAGTACACGCAAAAAGAAGCTCACCGCCATTGGCGAGCATATTCACGGCGATGACCATCTCGCCCTCTTTCCTGATGGCAAAGCCGCTGGATTTGACGGGAAACTTGCTGTGGCTCACGATGTCGAACTTTTCCGGCAGACCCGTTGCGGGATCGAAGTTCAGGGTATAGTGATCGGCCTTGACTTGGTTGCCGGCCAAAGCGATCCCGGACGCAGTCAGCTTTGCAGCGGGCCGGTCAGGCTCCAGGTTTTGCTGAATGCCGTTGATGGTCACGGAGACCTCAAAGGGCTGATCGAAATTCAGCAGAATGTTGGCGCTGTCCGTGCCCAATACGCGGTGAATGGCCACCCGGCTGCCCTGGCTGGCATAGGTGACCTCGCCTCGGCGCAGAACCGGGTGCTGGGAACGCAGTTGGTTGAGCCGGCGCAAAAACTCGGCGTGGCCGAAATCCTGGCCGCTATACCCCAGCGGGAACCCCTTGGCAAAGTACATGAGGCCGAAGAGGGGACGCATCAAGCCGTTGCCGGCAACCAGATGAGCGACCGTGTCGTCATTCATGACGATGTTGCGCATCAACTGGACGTTTTCCACATCGGTGTAAGGCTGTTCATCCAGCCATTGGGCAAGCAGTCGTGCGTAGTCTTCTGGGGTGAAAAAAAGATACTTGTAGGGAAGATTGCGAAAAAGCACATCGTAGGAGGCGTCCCCCGCCTTGGAGAGAGGGAAGGCGTGGGTCTCCAGCACCGTGACCGCTTGCGGGCAGACAGTGCGGATGCCTTCCCGCACGGAACGGCTGATGCTGATGCCGCCGTGGATGGTGGCTTGGCTGGCCCGGTCATATTCCAAAGCCGGAGCCCCGCCGTTCTTGGTGAAATCAGCCCATTCCTCATCGGTGATGGTGCCATATCTGGGCCGAGCCGGATTCCACAGGTCGTGTGCCGGAATATAGTGTTTGTTGATGGAGGGAAAGCCCTTGCGCCGCCAGTTGGACAAAATACTGGCCTGGGGAGCGTCCACCCGGAAGCCTGCCACCCCCAGGGTGCCG
>JAAYYM010000211.1 GCA_012515365.1 Clostridia bacterium | reverse complement strand
TCTGGTGTTCTCGCCCAGTACGGCCTTCACCCATGAGCAGAGCTTACTGACACTAAATAACCTGTGGAAGTACCTGGATGAGAAATAGAATAATGGTGCCATGTTCGCATGGCACCATTATTTTGGTATGTTGTGACAATAGCATTGATGTCCTTCATGCGTGGAAACAAATCTACAAAAAAGGTAGTGCAAGGTAACATATCTACCGATTCCGAGGTCTGCGGAAACACATCCACGGTTTCAAGGTGTGCGGGAAAATATCACCATCAGTCTTGATAGTATCCTTCGTTATCTGGATCTCCAAAACAACTGTGGCATACATACATTCCGCTAACTTCCGAAGCGCCTTCTGGTGCTATTTTTATTTCTCGATTTATAAATGGGAATATCCGGCAATGGCTGACCATCAGTAGTCCCATACTTGGATTCTCTTTTCGGATTTTATTTATCAGGTTGCTGATATTTCTTGCGTTGTTAAAATCAAGATTGTTTAACGGCTCATCAATAATTAACAAATCAGCATCGGGTCTAGTTGCAAGAACCGATAACACAGACAGTAGCCTTTGCTCGCCGCCACTGAATTTTCCCGGCTTGGACTTTGCATCAAAAACCCGGCTACCGTCTTTTCTGCGTGGCAACCATCTGTCAATCAGGTCATTAACTTCAGCATTGTTCAGCGTTTTTGAAGAATGGGCTTCTCCACTTTCACTCATGATATCTCTGACTTGGATATTGCCCATTTCCGAATAATCGTCACATTGTTGCAAATATGCAATGCTTGAACGATATTGTTGAAGCTCTGCGTCATTCAATTCCATGACATCTCCGAAACGATGATGTGTGATTCGCCCCGTTATTTCTTTCCCTTCGGGCTCTAATCTCATAATGCTTTTCAGTATCGTGCTTTTTCCTATCCCATTTGCACCGGAAAGAATTACTGCATCACCCTCTCGAACAGTAAAGGAAATATTCTGAAATATAACCCTTTGATTAATTTTAATAGACAAATCACTAATGTTCAAAACATCACTCATTATCGTGACCTCCATAACCGCTTGTTTGAGATTGATGCCGTAAGGAAAAGTGAAATGAATTCAACGGCAAACACAGACAGCAAAAGGACTACCTCAATGTTGAAAAGGCCATTCACCGAAACAGCTGCTAATGCTATCGCAAAAGCACTGACGATTGCAATTGACCCTACTCCATAAATATATCTGTTATAGGCCTTATTCAACTCAGTCATTTCGAAGCCAAGCATTATCTGTCGTTTAAAATTATAAGTAATGTCTTTCTTTAAAAGTAACACTAATCCGACAGTAATCATAGCATTAACAGCCAGGGTTACTGCAAAATATGGGAGCATCCTATTAAATACAATCTTCATCTCATCTTCTCGATAAATGATTTTTTCCATAGATTTTGTGTACTCCGCAGGCATATCATTGACCGAACGTTTTGAAAAAGCTAAAAACGAATGCGAGATATTATCTGCATAACGTTCATCGAAACCCATAAGAATAATTCCATTGCTATATCCGTTCGGCAGAACCCTTACAGTAGAAATTTTCGGAAGTATCTGTACAATTGTGTAATCATACGTTGTTCCGTCTACGATGTGCCTGGAAAGAAGCACATCACCCACATTTAGATTG
>JAAYYM010000210.1 GCA_012515365.1 Clostridia bacterium | reverse complement strand
TGAGGTCATTTTCAATCATCTCAAAAATGCCGTTATTTTTAGTGTTCTCTAGCATCAGAAAAAGTCCTGCATTTGAGGTAAGATTTTTAGCCTTAAACTCGATTTTATTTATCATAAGCCATCTCCTTCACAACACCTCTATTTGTTACATTTTTACCCATCAAACAAGACAAAAAACATACAAATAGATGTTAATTTGCTGCAATTTTCTTTCACCCATTGGGTGAAAGAATGGTTTTGGCTTAACGATTATAAATACTTGCTTAAAGGGTTATATGAGTAGATTGCACGTAGAATCTAGGTATTAGTATTATGAAACAAACACACATAGATGAATATTATAATGATGGAATATTAGAATGTATAAGATCAGGTAGAATTTCGAAATTTGCTAGCATTCTGAAGGGTGAAAACAAAGAAAGCTTCTTGAGGGAATTGATTGCTAATAATGGTAAACTTAAGGAACAAATCGATAGTGAAGTACATGAAATTCGGAAAATGGTTTCCGTGTCTAATCCTATACAAATTTTATTATTTGCTTCGGGTATGTTTCAAACAAGTTTATTGGGGACGTACTCTGAATTCCAAATTACAGGAGAAAAAATGGCTGCAGGACGTCTTTGCGAATACGTGCAAAGCATTCTGGTATCCACACCAAATGTGTATGTGGACAGTGATGAGGATCAATCTTCGCTCTATTTTAGTATTCTAGAAAAATTTGATAATCTACTTAGTTTAGTCAACGATTACATATTATCGTGGGCGGCAAAACTCCATGAAGAGAACCGCAGACAAAGTGAAACATTTGCAGACGAGGCAATTGAATCACAGCTTCTATATTATGTTAGAGGAAATCGATATCAGGTGTTTGAATCACAATATTATAGAGGCTTACTAAATGTACATAACGATGAATTCATTAGAAGATTTGGGATTACAGCAGAAGACGTAGTGGACGGGTTTTCTAAATTGGAATATTCAATTGCACAAGGGAAAATGGATCCGTTTAACGAACTACGTGAATTAATGGATACTTTTGATTCAGATGACATAGATGAGGAAAAGTACGCAAATATGTATGGCGAAAATTGCGGGGATATTTTCAGCAGAGCATTTACAGCAAAAAATAATGATGTGAAGGACATTACGAATTGGCCAGATTCATTTATCACGGGGTTGGCATATCAAATTAATGAAGTGAGTTCGTTCTTCGCGAGTGATTCTGATTATGCGGGATGGCCAATTATAGATTTGCCTATTCAGAGAAGACCATTTATTACGATTGATGATCATACATATTGCTTTGATTATTATTCTTTTACGGATAATTTTTATAGAGCCGTTCAAAGACTTCTTTGTCCAAAAGGATCTCAGTACAATTGGAAAGAACGGCAGGCAGAAGGCAGTGAGAAATTAGTTGGCGAAATATTTAGCAAGTTATTGCCAGGATGTGTTGTGCATAGAAACAATTACTATCCGATGCACAATTCAATGAAGCAGTTGTCTGAGAATGATTTGTTGATTCAGTATGAAGATGCCATATTAATTGTGGAAGTAAAAGCTGGGGCTTTTGTTTATACTTCACCTTTGGAAGACTATCAAACACATATTAAATCATATAAGACGCTAATTGAGAAAGCAGATCATCAATGTAGCCGTACGTTTAAATATATTGATTCTAATGATAAAGCCGTTTTTTATAATAACGATAAATCTAGCAAATTTTCTTTACAGAAATCGGCATATGAATATGTATATCAGCTTTCTGTTACTGTAGA
>JAAYYM010000209.1 GCA_012515365.1 Clostridia bacterium | reverse complement strand
TAACCTTATTAATCAAAGCATCCACAATCTCGCGTGTAATATTGTGAAAGTCTTCTGTTTCCGACAAAACTTCCGTTTATCATTGATTTCACACAATAGCCAACCGAAATATTGACATCGAGATTATAATATTCAATATTCCTTTTGACTTGTCTATCGCCTTCTAATTGAACTGTCGCAAATTTTGCGACAGTTCAATTACTCAACTAATTCATTCTTCATCCTCTTTCCCCCACCTTCTTCTCATCTCTGAATGAATCTAGCTTCTCCATCTTCACCTGATACGCCATCATTCGAAGTACATAATCCGGCAGTCTACGATGTCCCAACTCCCACTCTGTCACAGTTCTGTACGGAATTCCAAAATAAGCGCAGAATTCCTTTCTGTTCATACCTGTACTTTCTCTAAGCTTTCTTACCTGATCTTTCAATTCCATGACATCTTCTCCCTCACATGATTTACTCACTGTGTACACATCATATCACATATCACTTGTTTACGCAATGTGTATTTCATGTACATCCTCGTTTACTTGACATTTTACCTCGGCAGACTATCCGCCACGCACAGCGCACCCCACCCGGTCATCGGATTCGGTGTCTCCATTCCCGGCAGCTGCCTTGCACCGCGTCGCAGATACGCCTTGACCTTCTGACCATAAAGATAAGGATCATTCCCCTTTACAATCCCCCATTCCATGAGCAGTGCCGCCCCACCACTGACAAAGGGCGTGGCAAACGAGGTTCCCGTAAAGGCTTCATACCCGCCGCCCACTTTTGGTGCTGTAATGTTAACTCCTGGTGCAACAAGTTCCGGCTTCACATATCCGATTGTTTCACAGCTTTCTCCTCCACGACCGGAAAACTCTGCATAGGAACGAAACACACTATTATAAGCTCCAACTGTGATCGGTGAAAAAGCTGCTGACGGAATGGTAAGTGTTCGCATAGGAGAGGCATTAAAAAAGCGTGTCCCTGCACTCAACACACTCTCTGATGGTAAATACATATGAAATTGTCCATATTGAATCCTTCTTGGTTTAAATTCAATACTCCAGATTCCGCTCTCCATAAAAGTTTCACTTGGAATAAAATCAAGAAAAATCTCCTGCAGCTGTGCATAAGGAGATGGCTCACCAATGTAAGCAAAAAGCTCAACATCCGAAATCGGATAACGCCAGGTCCCTGTTAATCCCTCCGGTAAAGTGATCCTGCGTCCACGCGGTGTAATCAACGTAATTAAAAACTCATCTCCATAATGTTTCCATATCTGAATATTCAGTCCATTCTCAAATTCTCCAACTGCTAATTCCACCGTCAGATCAGAGTCCAAAATTGTTCCGGCATAATGTCCGCCTGCAGCCCCTTCATTTCCACTACCTATACAGATCACTGTTTTCCATATTCCAGAGATATAATTCAAATACTCCTCAAGCAGTGAGTTTCCCTGATGCGATCCATACGTATGTCCAAAGCTCAAATTGATAACAAGCGGACGCCCTAACTGTATACTTTTTTGAAGCACATAATAGAGACCTCTCATGAGTTCAACTGTCCTGGGATATGAACCCTCACGTGCAGTTCCAAGTTTTACTACTAACAGATCACTCTGATCCGCAACCCCGGCATAGGTAGGATTAGTCTGCGTTCTGCTACCTGCTGCAATGCCTGCAACAGCGGTTCCATGTCCATTCACATCAACACTCGGAACAATCTGCAGTCTTGCCTGTATATCACTTTGTCTCAAGGCTTCATCAATATCTGCTTTCGTAAACTCTGCACCTGTATAAAATCCATCAGGAGGTGAAAAGCGGCTTCCGCCTTCTATGCTCTGGTCCCATAAAGCCAAGATTCTGCTCATGCCACTATCATCAAGAAATGCCGGATGAGAATAATCAATTCCGGAATCAAGTACAGCTAACAAAACACCTGAACCATGTAGATTAACAGATTCTCCATATAAGCTTGAAATGCATGAAATCCTTTGTTCCTCTATTTGTTCAAAAAAAAGTCTTCTCGGTTTTTCAATGTATTCGATTTCTTCTAAGGTTGAAATTGTTCTGAGGTGGCTTTCAGGGACAGTCAAAATGGCATATCCACCAGAAAGATCCTCTACAAGCACAGACTCCTCTTCTAAGAAATCAAGCTTTCCATGAAAACGTGCGATCACTTCCCACGTCTGCGTTTCCTCCGAATATCCAGTCTTAAGTATTGCTGATTGTTCCCTTTCTGATGGTGAAACATCCAAGCTTAGATTTAACAGGTTTTCAAGCTTCTGATTATCC